>NZ_JBHXFA010000129.1:0-13787 GCF_042724175.1 Streptomyces sp. NPDC127084 | reverse complement strand
CGGCTGGGCCGCCCCGCCTGTGGGGGGGGGGGGGGGGGGGTGGTGGGTGGTGTTGTTTGCGGGGGGGTGGGTCACGCGCCCACAACCGGGGGCGTTCGCTGGAGGCATGGCCGTTTACGACGCTCGTCCGCCCGTTGGGCGGATCACCCGTTTGGCCGTCTGGTTCGGGCTGGCTTGGTGCTGGGCGTCTTCTGCTCTCGCCCCTGTCACTCCAAGGGGGGCGCGTCCTGGCATGCCGTGCGGGGGGCTGCGTGCAGTGCTTCGCTGAGGACGCCCGCATTCCCCGTCACAAAGGAGTGATCATGAGCGTTTCAGGCGAGTCTCGCGACCCGATGCGGCAGAAGGTTCAGGAGATGGAGCAGGCTGCCAAGCGTGCCCAGGACCCTCAGGAGCGTGAGCGCCTGATGGCGAAGGCCCGTGAGCTTCGCGAGCAGATGGAGCGGCGTGGCAACGCCGGCGGAGACGACCTCGGCCCTGTGTGACCGACGGGTCCTGACGCAGCGGCCCGGGCACCCCTGTGAGAGGGGCGCCTCAGCGCCGGAGTGGGGTGGGGTGGGCGCCAGACGCTGGGCGCTCACCCCACCCGCACGTGCTTCCAGGTCGCCGGCTGGCAGGTGAAATGAACCGCAACCAAGCTCCTTTGGAACGATGCGGCCAGTCCCGCGCCCTCATAGCGGAGGGCGAGGCGCTGGGTATGCACGTGCCGGATTCGTCGTTCGTCCACCCCGACGATCCCACCCGCGATGGAGACCGGCCGCTGGCGGCCTGCTCGCCGGAGCACCTCGCCGAACTCATGAAGACGGCAGGCGCCCGCCCCTACCGCGATGTCGAATTGTGGGCGGGCAAGATCGCCCGTGCTCTCGCCGCGCACCGCGGGGACGGAGCCTGTACGCGCTCGCTCTGGAGACCGGGCTCACGCCGGACCAGATCGAGCAGGCTGCTCGCGAATTGATCTGTGGGATCTGGAGGACAACAAGCGCAACCACAGCCGCTCGGGGTTGAAGCCGCCCAGCGGTGGTGACGCGCCGCGAACCGGTCGATCGTCGTACGCCAGGACGAAATCACCGCCAGCCGCGTCACCACGAGAATGTTCTGCAACGGCCGCTGCGCGCACGTGAAGACCGCGCGCACAGCCATCGCCGTCTTCCCCGAACCCGTCGGCAGCGCCCACAGGTATCCGGGCGAGCCGGCCTGTCGCGCCTCCATCAGCCGCAGGACCTCCCGCTGCTGGTAGCCATGCAACGCCGGGACCGTCTCGCGTCGCAGTGCGGGTGGAGCGGCCAGCCGATTCAGCTCGCCCTGGAACGCCTGGCGGCCGAGCCCGTCATCGCTCTGTACTGCAGGAATCCTGTGCCACGGCTCCCGAGGACGACCGAGAGACTCAGGCCGCAGAGCCAGGCGGTTGAGGTGGTCGGCGGCTGCGCCTACACCGAACTGGTGGCGGATCGCGTCACCGCGGGCCCACTGCGGGACGCGCGAGCCGGTCTGTTCGACTCACGTGTCCCGGTGGGCGGTGTGTGGGCACGGTGTGAGGGTGTGACCCCGTCGATCTCTACCAGGCCCGACCACTCAGTCCGGCAACACCGCGCGGGGTGCCAATCCCGGTCGGTCCGTCGTATCCGGGGCCGGCGGTGCACAGATAGGTGCCGCCGCAGGTGCCGTTGGCCCCTGTGGTGATGTCGTTGAAGGCATGCGGGCGGGCGTAGGGGTAGGAGTTGGGGTAGGTACCGGAGGCGGGGTTGCCGGCCAGGGCGTACATCGCGGCGACCAGTGCAGTGGACAGGCTGGTGCCGCCGACGATTCGCCAGCCGGTGCCGAACGACCCGAAGGTGTTGTACACCGCAAGGCCGGTCGTGGGGTCGGCGACCGCGGAGACGTCGTTCATGGTGCGCTTGGCACACAGCGGGTCGTGCTGGAAAGACGGCTTGGGCTCGTAGAGGGAGCAGCCGGAGCCGGTGCGGGACCAGGCGCTCTCGGTCCAGCCGCGACGGTTGCGGGCTCGGTTCAGGGATGTGCCACCCACCGAGGTGACGAAGGGCGAGGCGGCCGGGTAGGTCGTTCCGTATCCGCCGTTGCCCGCGGGGAAGGTGAAGGCTACGCCGGGATGGTCACTGAAATGGTGATCGAACACAGTCTCGAACGGGACTTCCCCGGCGGTAAGGGCCCAGCTGTTCGAGACAACCTTGGCGCCCTGCGTGACGGCTTGGTCAACCGCGGCGAGTAGGTTGCTGAGGAGGTTGTTGTCGGATTCGACGACCAGGATCCGGCAGCCCGGGCAGGCCGCGCTCACTGCGTCGACGTCCAGTGCGGACTCCAGTGCCCAGCCGCTGTTGGTGCCGGACGGGGGAGTAAGGCCGCCGCGTTGGTTGATCTGGCGGAGGCAGCCGTTGGCCTTCGTGCAAGGCGGGAGCTTGAATTGGCGGCGGTAGACGGCCAGGTCGCTTTCCAGGTTCGGGTTGTGGAAGGCGACGGTGATAGCCACTGTCCTGCCGCCGCCGTGGAGGCGGGAAAGGTCGTAGGCGCTGCGGATGTCCTGGGGACCGTAGCCGGGCGGTTTCGTGTTCGGCGAGGCAGAGGACATGGGCGTCGAGTCGGTGCGAACCGTGGCCAGGCAGGCCGCCTGGTCAGGCTCAGACGGTTGAGTGCAGACAGCCTGGCCGCTCGGCTGAGAACCAGCGGGCGCCGCAAAGGCGGGTGCGGTCGGGGGGTTGAAAGCCAGGCCCACCACCGTGAGGCCCGCGGTCAGCAGCGACCGGATCGGGCGGACACCGCGCATGACACTCCTTCAGGATCGGACGGCTGACCCCCTATCCCTGGAGGGCTGCCGCCGTCGGACATCCGGGTCGGCGGCCTTACCCGTCATGTCGCAATGTCGGCATCTGTCCGCACGTCCCGTCACGGCGATCGCCGTGCGGCCCACTGTCGGTCGGGAAGCCGCACAGCAGCCCGAGCGTCACCCGATGAGCCGTCAGTTGGCGTACATGAACCACCCGTACAGCTCACGCCCAACCCATACGATCTCACCCGGAGAGACCTGTCCGGGACGTCAGACCGACCGCACCACCCCGGCCGGGCGGCAATTCTGAGTGCCCGACCCGAGCCCTCGTGCTCACGTAAAGTAGAACCCGTCCGCTGCCTCGACGAGCTCGCGGATTGATCTGTGGGACCAGGGCCTGGAGGACAACCTTCCCGGCCTGGTCGCGCTACTGCTGGTCGCCTGGCCGGTCGCCATGTGTCGACTCCTGCCCGCCGTGCTCGCGCCGACCCGTTGTGACGGCGCGGGGCCGCAAAGCTGAAGTCCATGCAACCAGGCAGACGGGAGTAGAACCGCGGCCACAGTCGAGCCTCTAAGCAGGCGGGCAGCCGCCTGGGGTCGCAGGCGCGCCGTACCTGGGGAGCCACCGTTGCCGTCGCAGGGACTCTGGGCTGGTCTGGCCTGTCGGCGGTCAGGATGCGGTTCGGTCGAACTCCTTCCTAGACACATACCGCGACTCCAACAGGGGTGGGCAGGCGGTTCTCCTTTACACCGCCTGTTCAACTGCTACCCGTTTCATGCTGTTTCGAGTGAAACACGCTAGTACGCTGGGCCTCAGCACTGCACAGCGCCGACCTTCTCCGCTACCTCAACCCATCTACAGCTCGGGATCCGAGTGGTCATGTTGCGTGATGGGTGCGGTGAAAACCCACGCTGGGAAGTCAGGATGGGTCTGCCAGATGGACGCCAGAACTAACTGCGGCGGCAATGGCTGTCATGAGCCAACATGGTGTCGCGGGGGCCCACGCACCCAGGGCAGAAGTCGTATCCCAGGTCACGCCGATCGGTTGCGCCAGGATGCATGTCCAGCGGCGTCTTCTTGGCAGCGGCTTCGGCCCTCAGGTGTGCGGAGGACAGCGCCTTCGCGAGGACGCTGCCGGCTGCCTCCAGGACCGCTATCCGGTCCGCCTGCTGCTCAGCGTCTGCGATGCGGGCAGCGATAAAGGAAGCGAGCTCCTGCGGGTCGCCGTTCAGACGGGGGACGTCATCGTCATGGGTTCTCGTTGTGGTCAATGAATGCATTCTGCCGCGATTCGAACGTCCGCCCGCGCCCACGGTGCGCAAGTCGCACCGCACGCATGTCTGAGGCTGTGCTCGACACCCTGCGTTGAATATCGTGATGGCTGGGGCGTGGGGCTGGGAACCGGCTACCCACGGTGCGCGGGGAACGTTTGCCCGCTCGACGAGCCGCCGGCGGCGTGAGCCCGTACCGTCGGGGTGGGCGCTGTGACAGGACAGCATGCCCTTGGTCGGCCCCGTGGTCACTTCGCACGTACACGGGGCCGACCGGTTCAGCTCACCCGGGTAACGGCCGGCCGACGGCGACGACGAGCCGGGTGCCGGCGTCGATGACGACCTGGTGGCGGTGGAGTACCGGTAGTTCTTCGACTGCTCGGCGACGCTGTGGTCGCGGTGGGGACCAGGGTGCCGTCGACGATCAGCATCCCTGCGGTACCGCTTGCGCTGCTGGAGGGCGAGCGACGGCCCGAGTTGGTTGATGATGCGGTCGGCCGCGGACTTGGAGACGCCGAACAGTGGGGCGAGCTGCCGCATGGTCAGGTTGGTCCGCCAGTACGCCGCGACCAGCAGGACCCGATCCTCAAGGTGCAGGCTCCACGGCCGACCCTTGCGGACCGGTTCGGCACCTTCCCGGCGCAGTGACGTGATCAGCTTGCTGAACTGTCGTGGGCTCAACCCGGAGAACGGGGCTATCCAGGAGGGCTCCGACGCCGTGATCACACCAGTCAATGCGTGATCATTCCACTGCTTCAGGTTCTCCCTGCTCGAACGCGATGCGGCAGCGTTCAACCTGCTCGGCCACGTGCTCCATGAACCAGCGCGTGATCTCGTAGGGGATTACGTGCTCGTCGTGGCTGCGGATGTGGACGGTCGGCTCCAGGTCCGGGTCCTCGTCGGGTATCACCGCCACCAGGAAGGCAGCTCCAGGCAGATGTGTTTCCGCGTTGGGGATCTCAGCCCACGCGGCCGGTGCCGGGACGGCTTCACTCAGCTCCACACACCATGCGTCGTCTGGCAAGGCGTAGTGGAACTGGATGGCGTAGTGACGGTCTGCATGAACGCGCAGCTCTGGCATGTCCGCAGGCTGTCACAGCCTCGCGTCGGAGTCTCGCGAGTATCCGGCTCAGCACCTGGTTCGGGCCCAAGCCAGCCTTTGCGGGACAGCCTTTAGCTCACCGGCCCTCCAGCAGGAATTCCGCACCATCCGAATGCTGCACCTCCACCAGTGCTCTGGGCGGAGGCGCGGGGTTCGGGATCAACTGCGTACCTGGACGAAGGCGGGCGGCCTGGCGATTCACCGGAAGGCGTGACCGGACGTCGTGTGCGGCCCGGGGCCGATGGTTCGAAGGCGCGGGCGCGCAAGGGCGCCTGCGATTGATGTGCTTCAACCGGAGCCGGGCCTGGGGGTGGAAGGCAGGGCGCACGCCCCGGCTACTGGCCGGGTTGCCGCCACGCTGACGGTCGCGCGCCCCTTGCAACTACCAACCCGGTCGCCGGTATTCATGGGGAGCCCAAGCTTCAGTCAGGTTGCGGCCCGCACCGGTTTCACTACCAACAGAGCCTGACGGCCCGCGCCCCGCCCCCGCGCCGCACGGCATCGCCCCTGAAAACCCCTTGCTCCCCGGTCCGTCTGCTTGGTGGGATGCAGGGGCTTCGACGGGCGGGAGGGGACGGCTTGGCTGTGTTCGGGTGCGCGGGTTGCGGTGCGGTCCTGACGGCGGCGGTGTCGGAGGTGGCATTGCCGATCCACCTGGTCGACGCCCACTGGGAGACACTGCACCCGCCACTGCTGGAAGCCGGGTCCTACGCCGTCGACCCCGCCCCGTACGGGCCGCCGTCGCGGCAGTGGGACGAGGTCGGGCCGCGCGAGGCGGCTGAGCGAGGGTGCTTCGCACCGTTCGGCGCGCTGTCCGACGGTCCGTCGGACACAATCCTCCTCGCGCCCGGCGACATGCGCGGCACCAGGCTGATCCTCGAGCGGGCCGGGGGCTACTGCATGGGGATCGACGGGAGGGATGGGCCGAACCTCGCCTGTCTGGGTTGTGATCTGCCGGTCGGAACGCGGATGGACGACTGCGGGTGCTGGCAGGTCGTCCGGCTCCTCCCGCAGGCAGTGGTGCGGCTGCCCGGCCCGCCGGAGCGGCCGATCATGGATTGGGCTGAACTGCTGGCCACCGGCGCGCTGTGGCACCGGCTGAGTGCGTACCGGGACATCCCGGCGGGCGTGGCCCTCGCTCAGGTGGTGGTGGCCGCCGGGGGCGCGCCGGTCGAGGTCGCGCCCGGACCGGTCGGGGAGCTCCTCGGCCGGGCACTCGGCGCGCTGCTGCCCGCCGGGGAAGGCGCGAAGCGGCTGAACCTGGCGGGACCGGAGTTCGGGGAGCCGACCGCTGACCTGGTGCTGGTGCCGGTTCATCCGCAAACCGGCGACATGTGGCAGCCGCGTGCCGGGGCGGTACCGGTACCTATGGATGCCGCGCTCTGGGCCGAGCTCGCCTTCCCGCCCCACCCGGCCAGGCTGCCGGTGGTCGGCGGGCTGCCGGCAGGCGTCGAGCGTGACGACCCGCTGCCGCCGCACCCGTGGTACCCGTTCCAGCCGTCCAGGGAGGCGTTCCGGTACACGCTCGCGCGGATACCCGCCGTCAGGGAACCGTGGCTACGGGCGATCTACGACCGAGGATGCTGACCCGTCAAACATAATGCGAGGCGAGTCAAAACCGGGACCATGCGCGGACCACGAAAGCGTCCAGGCGTTTGCCGCGCGCGGCGGAGGCATGCGGCACCAAGGTGGTGACCGTGACGAGGCGCTCGACGAACTCCGCGTCGTCGTCGTTCAACGCGGTCCCGACCAGGACGCCCGCCGCCTCGCCCTCCGTCGAGCGGTCACGCAGAGCCCGCTCCATCGTCTCGACCACCACCTCGTGAGGCAGAGCCGGAGGGTTCTCGAAGCTCAGATGAGAATGCACCCCGCGAGACTACGCGGACCGCATCCGACCTTTGCCTGCCGCCGCCTCGTCCGGCAGGGCAGGGGGAACGTTGCCTGCAGCGGCACTAGCGGCCCATCTGGTAGATCTGCTGTGGTGGCGGAGTGGGACGGGTCCGGGACAGCTTCGCGGCCGTGCCGCGGGCCGTTTCGAAGGCCGTGACTGGGTCCCCGTGCTTGCGCCAGGGCTGGGCCCCGCACCACGGTCCGATCAGGCGGAACTGCTCCAGGGCGGGCGTGTACATCATCGACCGGAGCATGTAGTGGGCCAGCAGGTGGCGCAGGACCGGCAGGCGCTCGTCGTCGGGCGCGACCCGGTTGAACGAGGCGGCGATCTTCTTCAGCACGCTCCTCGCCATCGGGGTGACGGCCAGCGTGTTGGTGGCGGACCGCTCGGTGAGCTCGTTCAGCGCGTGGAGATAGATCCCGGCCAGCGGACTGCCGGGCGGGGCCTTGCGGACTGCCTGGCGGGCGAACCGCATCATCCGCCGGTCGCTGCCGAACCACTTCGCGCACCAGTACTGCAGGGCCTGCCAGTGCCCCTCGTAGTGGTGGGGAGCGCGGGCGGCGAGCCCTTCCCACAGCGGCTTGAACTGTGCGCGGCTGTACTGCGCTCCGCGCGCCGCCGTGACCATCACGACCCAGGGGCCGGGGTTCGCGCGGTCGAGCAGCGCGGCCTGCCGCGCCTCCTCGATCGCGGCCGGGAGCATGGCGCGGAAGCGGTTCATGTCCGAGGTCATGACCTCGTGGGCGTACCCGCTGCCGCGGATCTCCCAGGCGCGGTGGACCATGAGGCTCGCGTGAAGGGTGGCTGCGTCGCAGTTCCGGGGCTCGGCGGCGCGCCAGGCGTGGAGCCAGGCGTCGTCCTCCCGGGCGACCTGTTGCAGGAGCTCCAGCCGGTCCCAGCGCTCGTCCCAGTTGTCGCCTGCGGCCCGGACGTACCGCTCGGCGGGCTTCCAGTCCCCTCCCCAGGCAGCGTTGGCGACGGCCTGGCGTTCCTTCGTCCGGTGTGCCGGCGGGGGCGGGCCGGGGCGCTGCGGGTCGAGCTGCTCACGGGGCGGAAGGCGGTAGGCGGATGCCACGAAGTGCCATCCGACCCAGTTGGCCATACGGCGGGGGGTGATGAAAAGGATGTAGAGCACGACGAGGAGTACGCCGAGCACGACGGCGAGGAAGATGGTCACGGCGGGAGATCTTCCCCGAAATCTGTCACTTTCGGCAACAATCCAGGCCAACGATATGGCGACGTCAGAGCGGAGGCAGAGGGCTACACGCGAACCCGGCTTTGAAGCCCGCCCGGCGAGGAGGGACGTGCTGGAGCTGGCGCGGAGCCCGCAAGGAGTCGCGGGGGAAGACCTGGCGTAGGTCAGAGTTGGATGAGGGCCCAGCGGCGTTGGCCGCCGCCGTCGCGGTCGGTGTCCACTCCGCAGGAGACGACACCGATGTTGGCCAGCTCGGTCAGCAGCTCGTCGTCTGCGGGAGGCGGGCCTGCTTGGTGGGAGAGGACGAGGATCAGGGCCTGCTGATTCTGGTCAGCGAGGTGGACGCTGATACGGCGCCCGCCGTCCTTGAGGGCGGCGGCCACGAGGCGCTCCGTGAGCTCTGCGGCTTTCGCGGCGCGGGCAGGCCGGTATCCCCATGCTTCGATCTGTCCGGCGACGTGGCGGGCGGCCTTCGGGCCGGCCGAAGAAGCGGCCCATGGGCGGGCGTCCAGGGCCCAGTTCGCGACCCGCCGGTTCGCGATCCGTGCCCGTACCCGGTCCGGCACGGCCACTCCGGTGGTGCGCGGGCCCGGCAGCAGACCGCGCCCAGCCTCTGGCAGAGCGTTCTGGGCGTCAGACGGGTCGTGGCCGGTCTCTGGGCGCGGCACCTGGACCGGGCGTTTCGGCGGTGGCGGGGTCTTCGGCGGGTAGTCGGGTCGGTTCGGCGGTACCTCGCCCATCGGTAACGTCACGACAGCCTCCCCAGCCCATACGGCCCGGGAAGGGCCGTCTGTCCATCGTAGGACCGGAGTTCGGGCATGATGCCTCAATCGCCCCGATCAGTGCGGGGCATGACGGCCGACGCCGACAGGCGTAGCCCTGCGCGTACTACCTTGCGATCTGCCCGCGCTTCCGCGGCCGCGACGGCGAGCTCGCAGCCGGCCGGACTTTCAGGCCGTGTGCCGACCGGCGGCCGGCGCCCCGCGGGCCACCTCTACCCTCGGAGGATGACCAGGTATCCATTTCGCCTTCGAGCCTGAGCCCGCAGCTACCTGACCAGCTTCCCAGGAGGGGGCGTGGCACGCGGCTCAGTCGGTGCAGGTCCGGCTCCTGTGACGCCGGACCTTTCTCACCCGTCGATCGAACTCGGCGTTCAGGACGGGAGCGAGCACCCCTCCCCAACGGGCCAGCACCCTTGTCCCGATGTCCGGGCAGATGACGAAGCGGCGTCGCTCCATGCCCGCCACGATCGCCGCTGCCACCTGCTCGGGGGACAGCGGGCGAATGGTTCCCGCAATGGCCCTTGTTTCCTCCGGCTTCCAGCGGTTCTCCTCCACGAGCTGAGGTGTGTTCACGTCAGGCGGGAACACGACTCCCACGTGCACACCGTACGGAGCCATTTCTGCGCGCAGGGATTCCATGAGGCCGCGCACTGCGAATTTTGCCGGACCGTAAGCGCCGTATCCGAAGATCCCCATGAGTCCAGCCGCTGATGAGACCGCCACGACACTGCCCCGACGGCGTTGCGTCATGCCTGGCAAAACAGCGCGCATACAGTGCAGGGTTCCAAAGTAGTCGACCGTCATCATCTCGTGGAACACTTCGTCCGGCAGGTCGAGGAAGTTCCCGGGACGGGCGACGCCAGCCGAGGTCACCAGCACGTCACACGGCTTTCCCAGCTCGCGTTCCAGGTCGGTGAAAGCAGTCTCCACAGCGGCCTTGTCGCAGACGTCTGCCGTCCGAAAGGCCACCGTACCGCCAGAGGATCGCAATTCGGCTGCCGCAGCCTCCAACCGCTCGCGCCCACGGGCGACAAGGGACACGGCAGCTCCACGGCTCACCAGCAGATGCGCCGTGGCGAGGCCTATCCCACTAGATCCGCCAGTGATGATTGCATGGGCCGAAGCGAGCTTGGGCCGCGCCGGGGGAGTCATGGTGCGCAGCGTAGGGAGTCACATTTCCCTGAGCAAGAGACGTCGACGCGGCCGCCTGAACATTCCCACGGACAGGGCTGTCTGGCGGAGGACGGAAGCACGGAAGGGGGGACGCCCCTCGCCGCTCCGTCAGGGCCGACGGAGTCGCGCCCGGGGCAACCGCCCTGCTGGGAGGAAGGAGTCATGGCGGAGCCATGCCGACCGACGACAACGCGGCGAGACGTGGTGCCAGGGCACGCGAGCCCGGCAAGATCCAAACGAAAGGACCGAGCGACGACCCCGGTAGCCGTGCTCCTCCGGGAGCAGAGGACTGGGGCCGAGGATGGCCAGAGTTACCGCCGCGAGGAACCGGCCCACGCCCCAGACCCCACTCGTCACCGTGGCGTCGTCCTTGGTGACGTGGGGGTTCTCGGCGGCGATGCGGGACAGTACCTGGATGCCGCCGGTGTTTCCGACACGCTTGCCGCGGTGACCCAGATGGTGAGTAGGAGGTCGAGTGGATCGACACCGACATAGCGCTTGCGACCTGCGATCCACTTTCCTGCGTCGACGCCTTGGCCTGCGGCAGGCACATTGGCGGAGGTCTTGACGCTCTGCGCGTCCAGCTCGCAGGCACCGAGCTCGGCACCCCGGCCTTCAGTCTCGCGGACCAGGCGATGCAACAGGCCATTGAGCCGGTCGAAAACGCCTCGGTTCTCGTTCCCGATCACATCCAGCTGATATCGACTCCTCGGTGGATGCCGTGCCTGCCTCAGCGAACACCGGTCTCACCAGTGCACCTGCAATGGCTCAGGCCGAGACAGGCGTACGGAACAGGGCTGTGCGCAGCGCGAAGACACCGAGCAAGCTACCTGCCGCGAAACGCTGAGCGGTCATGACCCGGGGCCTTGCAGCCAGGAACCTCGACACCCGAGCTGCACCCAGCATGATCAGAGCGTTCACGGAGATCCCCACGATGATCTGTACACCACCGAGCTGCAGCAGTTGTGCCCAGGCCGGACCCGCCTGAGGATCCATGAACTGGGGCAGCAGAGCGGCGTACATGAGAGCGATCTTGGGGTTGAGCAGGTTGGTCAGCAGCCCCATAGAGAACAGGCGGGCGTCGGAGACCGCAGGCAGGTCCTGGGCGGGAGCGAAGGGTGAGCGGCCACCTGGCCTGAGCATGTTCCAGGCCAGGTAGGCCAGGTAGGCGGCCCCAGCGAGCTTGACTACCGTGAACGCAAGCGGCACCGCGGCGAACAGCGCGGACAGACCAGCGGCCGCGCCCAGCAGATAGCACACGAATCCCACGGCGGTCCCGCTCAGGCTGACCAGACCCGCCCTGCGACCTTGGGTAATCGCGCGGGAGGCGAGGTAGATCATGTTCGGTCCCGGAGTCAGAGCCATGCCCAGTTCGACCAGGGCCACACCGCCCACTGCGGCCAAACTGATCACTGGTCAACTCCCGATCGTTTACCAGGTACCCGGCACCCGGCGGGGGCGGCGTACTACGGCGTCAGGTGGCTGCGACGCATCGGCAGTGCCTGCGTCGTCTGCCTCAGGATACGGCCCTGTCGATCGGCGTCTCCACGCACCCTGACTTCAGCCGACCAACAGCTTCAACGACTCTCCCGTGACCGCATTGGCGATCTCCGAGTAGTCGGCCGGACAAGTCTCGGTTACTCACTCAGGGCGGCGACATCGGACGCAGATCGGGCTGCAGGTCAGTTCGAGCAGGCCCTGATGGAGATCGGCTAGACCGGATCCGTGGGCGACGCCACGCCGGGCGATTATGAGCTTGATGCCGCTCTTTCACAGCAGCTGACGGTACTTGTCGAAGTCGTAGCCCCGGTACGACGCCCGGGGCTCCGTGGCGGTGCTCGCCACCCGGGTCCGCGACGCGACACGCCGCCCGCGTCAGGATCCCTCTGGGCTTCGCTTCGTGGGAGGCGTACTGCCAGACGGAGTTCGGCTCAGCCGCGCGCAGGCATTCCGGCTCCTGGACGTCGCCCGCGGACACGGTCTTGGGCGCCTCGAAAGGCGACGCCGTCAGACTGGTGCGCTCCTCCGTGGGTCGACTTCGCGCAGACCGAGGGATGGCGCGTCAGTCGATGATGACCGGTGTGTGGACCTCCAGCGCTGCGATCGGAGAATTGGCCAGACGAGTCGCCGCAGTCACCGCTTCAGGCCGTACCGGAACCGATTCTTTATCAAGATCACTACAACCCTTTCTGCGGGTGATGCACATCACGACAGATGCCCCGGGGTTGCCCGACTTCTGCCCGATTTCTGAATTGGACTCGACCGCCAACCACCGCTTCCATTAAGGAACTTGAACCGCAGGGGGCGGTGGGGAGCTTCTCCTGTCGGCCCTTGCCGACTCTCGACTTCCAGGACTGACGAAGCCACGCAGCACCTTGGCACGCGTTCTGGGCACCGCGACCGCCGCCGGTGCCCTGGCGCGGGCGGGTGAGGACCGGCCCTCCGCTCGGAGTGCTTCCTGACGGAGTCCGACTCGGTGTACCGGGTGGGGACCGCCGACTACGACAGTCCGTCGAAGGCCGGGAGCACGTCCTGGTCGGGATCAGCGCAGTAGAAGGGAGTCGTGATGCCACGGCGTTCACGACAAATGTTCAGCAGACGTCAGATGCTCACCGTTTTCGCCGGGGTGGCGGCCGGTTGTGCGCTGCCCGACTGTACGGTCCTGACCCGCCCCGCGTACGCGGCGAGCGGGGCCGGCACCGACTCGGTGCCCGAGGGATCCGGTCTGCCGGACACCGACCGCGGCAAGGTGGTCTGGGCGCACCGGTCGGGCGGCCGTGCGGTCCGCACCGCGGCGGCCGCGGCGCTGGTGGGCAGCGCGGCGGACGTGAGGAGGTTCCTCGACGAGGAGTTGCCCGCGGCCCGGGCCGAAGACAACAGGTTCACGCTCACCCAGTCCCTGGTCTCGGCGGGCAGGGCGACTCGCGAGGGTATCGGCGGGGCTTTGTCCGGCGGAGAGGCGGCGATCGAGACCTTCCTCAAGGGCGGCTTCCAGCCCGCGGTGCGCGAGGATCTCAAGGTGGCCGTGACCACGGTCATGGCCCACGGCGGCCGTGCCGTGAAACGTGAGGCATCCGCTGCGATCGAGGCCGATTCGGACTTCGCCCTGCGCGCCTTCCTCAGCGGCGGGCAGTTCACCGCTCACGAGGAGGACGAGCGTGTGCAGGTGACGTCCATCCTCACGACGGCGTCACCGCAGGTGCGGGAGTACGCGAAGCGGGCACTGGACGACGGGTCTCCCAGGGCGATCCGGTGGTTCCTCGAGACGGGCCAGTACATCGCCCGGGCGCGTGACGAAGAGACGGCGACGATCCAGCAATTGGTCAAGGTCGTGGAGGCGGAGGGGCGGCGCGCCGGCCGGAAGACCGACGAGGCCGTCGAGCTGTCCGAGCAGGCGGTCAAGGCTTCCGAGAAGGCGAAAGAGGCGGCGCTGGAGGCCAAGGCCGAGGCCGAGGCCGCCGAGCAGGACGTCCAGCGCTCGGCGAGGGCGGCGAACAAGGCGGCGCAGGCGGCCAGGGGTGCGGCCGCGGCCGCGGCGACCGCGGTGTCGGCCTCGCGGACGGCGCAGGCCGCCGCGCAGCGTTCGGTGGCGGCCC
>NZ_JBHXFA010000128.1:0-21479 GCF_042724175.1 Streptomyces sp. NPDC127084 | reverse complement strand
GATATTCCCCTCCGCCGGGAACCGGCTCGGTGGTCTATGTCACGCCCCGTCAACCCCTCCTACGGTGGCGTAGGTCACTTGCGGCCGTGAATGATGTCGTGACGTGGCAGACGATTCGAGATCAACATCAGACGCAGTATTCGGGTCGTACGCGGCGATCGGTGACAGCTTCACCGAGGGCGTGGGGGATCCGGGGCCCGACGAGCAGTTCGTCGGCTGGGCAGACCGCCTCGCGGTGCTGCTCGACGACCGTGTGCCGGAGCACACCTTCCGTTACGCCAACCTCGCCGTGCGCGGCAGGCTTCTCGACCAGATCGTGGCGGAGCAGGTTCCCCGAGCGAAGGAACTCGCCCCCGACCTGGTGACGTTCTGCGCGGGGGGCAATGACATCATCCGGCCGGGCACCGACCCCGACGATGTAGCCGAGCGCTTCGAACGCGCCGTGGCCGACCTCCGCGCATCTGTCGGCACCGTCATGGTGACCACTGGATTCGACACCCGCGGCGTGCCCGTGCTCCGCCATCTGCGCGGCAAGATCGCCACCTACACCGCCCATGTACGGGCCATCGCCGACCGCCATGGCTGCCCGGTACTCGACCTCTGGTCGCTGAGATCCGTCCAGGACCGCCGCGCCTGGGACGACGACCGGCTCCATCTCTCGCCGGAGGGCCACACCCGCGTCGCCCTGCGTGCAGCCCAGGTCCTCGGTATCGAGGTCCCCGCCGACCCGGACCAGGAGTGGCCCCCGCTGCCGCCCCGGAACACGCTGGAGATCCGCCGCGACGACGTCAACTGGGCCAGGGAGTACCTGGTCCCGTGGATCGGCAGGCGGCTGCGGGGCGAGTCATCGGGTGACCATGTGGAGCCGAAGCGCCCCGATCTGCTCCCACTCTGAGGCTTGCCGCGAGGGAGCCCCGGCCGACCGGAAGGCTGACCGGGCCTCGACCGCCCGCGCCGGACCAGGGCGCGGAGTAGCGGGAGCCGCCGGAGTATGCGAATGGCACCGCCAAGGCGGGGCCCGGGGGCGAGGGCCGACTCGTGCGGGCGACCGGACGACACCCGCTCGCGTCCCGGAGTGCCCGGCCAGTGCGCCAGGTCGTGTCCGGGCCCGGCGTCCTTTGAAAACCCGGGCCCCGTGCGCGGAAGCGTTGTCCAGGACGACGGTGCACGGCCGGGCGGGGGCGAAGCCCCCGGGCGGCTTGTTCAGTAAGGTGGCCCCACCGTGCAGGCGGGCCAGGCGGGTGCACGGGCGCGGGGGAGGTTGTCGGCAGCTCGGTCAGCCCTGCGGGCACCTCCTGCTGTATCTCTCCTGGGCTGTCGCTACGCAGCACCCGCCAATGTCAGGACCGCGACCGGCAGGAGCAGAATCCACTGCGGCAGTCGGAGCAGTGGCTTCGCCCAGCCGACCGACAGCGTGACGACCAGGAAGGCGACTGCGTACGCGACGAAGTGCGCAGCCACGAACCACGCCATCAGGCCGGTCGCTGACGTATCGTCCGCCAGCGCGAGGTAGACCAAGGCTGCTGCGGAGAGCACCAGGTCGACGCTCACCATGTGCCACACGGCATGAAGGGCGCGTTTGGGTTCGTCTGCGAGTCCGCAGGACAGCAGCGGGCGGACCACATCCCGGTGTCCGGCGACAATGTGTATTGCGGCCACACCGAACGCGGTGATGCCCGCTGCGAGAAGCCAGCCGTTCATCGGATCTCGATTCCTTTGGCTATGACAGCAGCCAGCCGGCCGGCCAGCTGAGGGTCGGGTTGCTCCCCGACCAGGCCGACGTGGAAGAACACGGCTCCGGCCAGCGTGTCCAGGACGAGATCCACGGGCGTGTCGACCGCGATCTCTCCCCGCGTCACGGCGCGCTCGAAGACGATCAGCAGCCGCTCCTTCGACGGGGCCAGGAAGTCGCCGCGGATGCGCGCCTTCAGCACCGGATCGGCGGCGAAGTCGGCGAGCAGCCCCGGGAGCGCCGCTGCCGCGGCAGGTGCGTGGAACTCGTCGACCAGCCCCTGCAGCAGTGCGGTCAGGTCCCCGGTCAGCGTTCCGGTGTCCGGGACCGGAGCATGGTCGGTAGTCGTGAACACGGCCTCGAAGACCAACTCCGGCTTGCCCCGCCACCGCCGGTAGACCGTGTCCTTGCCGACACCGGCACGGGCGGCCACCGCCCCGATCGATGTCGCGGCGTAGCCGACCTCGATCATCAGCTCGGTGGCCGCGCTGACGATGGCCTCGTGCGAGCGGGGGTCCCTGGGACGTCCCCTCGAGGACGGGAAGGAGCTCATACCCATTTACGATACGGGTCGACCCGTTTGATAAACAACCCGGGTCGGTGTGCCAAGGGACATCACCGCTGAAGGGCATGCACAGTCCATGAGACGAGCTGCGGCAGCGGCGCCAACCGCAACGCACTTACTCAAGACCGCTTGGGCGTGGGGTCTCCGCAGGCCTTCCGGGCGTAGGTGTGGGGAGACCCCGACCTCGGCCCCAGGGGACCGGGGGAGGCCCCATGCATCTGGCGCCGCGGGCTGATCCTCAAAGGTCCCCGGACCGGACCTGACGGAGCTGTCGGCTCAACGCCTCGCGTTCGAGATCCAGTTCGCGTGCCAGCGCCTCGTCCGTCCAGGCCAGCATCGCTGCCCGGGTGAGGGTGCCGCCGTACGAGGTCATCTGTACAGCCAGACCGTCCAGCAGGGCCGTGAGCCGCCACGCGGCGGACGCGGGGTCGGCGCAGTGGAACTCGCCGGCCGCCGTGCCCTCGGTGATGACCGCGGTCAGTGCCGCTTTCCACTGCTGGTCGAGGTCGCGGGCCACCACACGCAGTGCGGGGTCGCGCAGGGATGACGCCCAGCCTTCGATCCACAGGCGCCAGCCTTTGGCCTGGCCCGTGGGGGCGTACCAGCGGACAGCGGCGCGCAGCCTGCGCAGCGCGGAGGTGCGTCGACCCAGGATCCGGCGGAGGTGTGCCAGGTCGCCCTCGGCGGCATGGGCGAAGGCGGCGGCGACCAGCTTCTCCTTGGTTTCGAAGTGGTAGAGGACCAGTGCGTTGCTGACCCCGAGCGCCGCGGCGACATCGGCGACACGTACGGCCGAAACTCCCCGGGCCTCGATCTGTGCCACGGCGGCCCGCAGCAGCTCCTCGCGCCGTTCGGCCACGCTCAACCGGACTCTCGCCACGCGGTTACCCTACACACGCCTGTACGGGCCCTGCGGGGCTTCGGTGTGAATGCTCTCAGGCGTCCCAGCCGTAGCGTTCGGTGATCACCGGCAGCCGTTCGGCGGCGATCGCGTGCGCGGCGGCGCGCGGGGTGCAGGCGTCCGCCTCGGCTCGGGCGAGCATCTGGCCGACCAGGGCACGCATGGAGCGGCGGGTATGGGCGAAGGCCTCGTCCGCGTCGGCGGAGATGTCACCGAAGAGAGTCCACCACCACCAGGCGTTGGTGCCCGAGTTCACGACCACGTCCGGCAGCACCGTCACCCCGCGGGCGGCGAGGAGCCGTTCGGCGTCCGGAAGCACCGGCATGTTGGCGGCCTCGACGATCCAGCGGGCCCGTACCCCGGCTTGGTTGTCCGGGTCGATGGCGTAGGAGACGGCGGCGGGCACGAGCACCTCCGTGTCGGCCGACAGCCAGGCGTCGCCCGGCAGCTCGGTGTCGTGCGGTCGCAGTGCGGCGCGATCCACCGTGCCGTACGTGTCCCGTGCGGCGAGCAGGGCTTCCACATCCAGGCCGTCGGGGTTGGCGATGGTGCCCTTGACATCGGCCACGGCGACGATCCGCAGGCCGGCCTGGGACAGGAACCGCGCCGTGGCTCCGCCCATCGTGCCGAACCCCTGCACGGAGACCCGGGCACCGGTGCGAGCGGTTCCCGCGCGGTCGAGCGCGGTGAGCACCGATTCGGCGACACCGCAGCCGCCGACCAGTTCATCGAGGCCGATGCCGTCGACCTCGATGGCGAAGGCGTCGGCGAGCCGCCGGCGTGCCGCCGGTTCGTCGTCGAGCAGCCGGAACACGGCCTGCACGGACGAGACCAGGCCTGCCTCGGCGGCTGCCCGGTCGACCAGGTCCTGGCTGAGGCCCAGGTCCTCCCCGGTGGTCCAGCAGCTCTCGATGTAGGGACGCATCGCGCGCAGATAGCGGACGAGTACGCCGTAGGCCTCGGGGTCCCGCGGGTCGCAGTCGATTCCGCCCTTCGCGCCGCCGAGCGGTACATAGCGTGCGCTCGGGTCGTCCGCGTGGAAGTGCAGGGCCTCCTTCATGGTCATACCGCGCGCCAGCCCCGCCACCTCGTCCAGGGTGCATCCCGCGCGCATCCGCAGGCCGCCACTGGCCACCCCGCGCACGAGGCGGTCGACCACCAGATGGCCCTGCCGCCCGGTCACCTGGTCGGTCCAGGTGAGCGAGATAAGCGGAGCGGCAGTGGTGTCCACGACGGACATGAAGCCTCCAACGGGCGACGGACTGAACCGTCGGTCAGTATCCGGAGGCCGTGGACTCGTGTCAACGCGATATCCGCGCAGGCCGGAGCCGGTCGGCAGACCCGGACCGTACGCCGTGGAGCGCACTGACCGGATGTGACATGCCTCATCGAGGGGAACCAGCCGCCCCACAGGCACGTTCCCGCACTGTCGTACCCCGCACATAATGGAATCCCCGCGAGGAAGAAACCCCCTACCCCAGGAGGCCCTGTGGCCGGCGCCGCGTCCCCGAGTTCCCTGCGCTCCAGGCTGCGGTCACTGCGCCCGGCTGCCTTCGGGGCCGACCCGGAAGGGGAGCGGATGGAGCGGATCCGCCGCTCGCCCAACTTCGCGGACGGGGTTTTCCTGAATCCGGTGGAGGCCAGGACCAGACCGTCCGGTTCCGCCCTTGAGTTCGCGAAGATCTACTTCGAGCGGGAGGCCCGCCGGAGGCGTACGCCCGCCGCGCCCATTCCGCTGCACGGTGACGCCCTCGCCGATCTGGCAGCTCCGCCCGCCACCGGGCTGCGGCTCACCTGGATGGGTCATTCGAGCGTCCTCGCCGAGATCGACGGCCGCCGGGTGCTCTTCGACCCGGTGTGGGGCTCGCGCTGCTCGCCGTTCGCGTTCGCCGGGCCCAAGCGGTTGCACCCCGTCCCCGTACCGCTGACCGCGCTCGGCCCGGTGGACGTCGTGGTGATCTCGCACGACCACTACGACCACCTGGACCTGCCCACCATCCGTGCCCTGGCCTCCACGGACAGCGTGTTCGTGGCACCACTCGGGGTGGGCGCCCACCTGGAGCGCTGGGGCGTCTCCGAGACCCGGCTGCGTGAGCTCGACTGGAACGAGTCGACGGAGGTCGCGGGGCTGCGGCTGACCGCCACCCCGGCCCGCCACTTCTGCGGGCGCGGGCTACGCAACCAGCAGCACACCCTCTGGGCCTCCTGGGTGGTGCACGGGCTGTCCGGCGGCCACCGCGTGTACCACAGCGGGGACACCGGCTACTTCCCCGGTTTCAAGGAGATCGGTGCCGAGCACGGGCCGTTCGACGCCACCATGATCCAGATCGGCGCCTACAGCCAATACTGGCCCGAGAACCACACAGACCGTACCCCGCTGCCTGGCGGGTGGCCGGACATTCACATGACCCCGCAGGAAGGCGTCCAAGCACATCTCGACCTGCAGGGATCCAAGCCGCACGGCGTGCTGCTGCCGATCCACTGGGGCACCTTCAACCTGTCCTTCCATGCCTGGGCGGAGCCTGCGGAATGGACGGTCGACGCCGCGGAGGAGGCCGGCCAACCGGTGGCCGTCCCGCGTCCCGGCGAACCTTTCGAACCCGCTGGAACGCTGCCTGTGGATCCCTGGTGGCGCCCGATCTCCCATCCGATCGCTCACCCATGGCGTCGCCCGGAGCCGGTGGATCTCCCGTCGAGCGAGTCCCGAGCCGGGGACATGGACCTTGCCGGGGAGCGGTGACGCCGGGCACGCATATGGTCACGGCAACGAACGCGTGAGCCAGACCACTTCACCGTTGTCTTCCGTGGAGACGTGATCCCGCTCGAATCCGAGCTTCTCGAGGACACGGAGCGACGGTGTGTTCCACGCGCCGACGGTCGACCAGAGCCGTTTCCGCCCGGTCGCGACAGCGGCATCGAGTACCGCGCCGGCCGCCTCGGTGGCGTAGCCGCGGCCATGCGCGCGCTGGAACAGCTCATACGCGATTTCAGGCTCCTCCAGAGTGGCGCGGCCGATGATCAGCCCGCAGTAGCCGATGCACGGAACCCCGACCTGGAGCAAAGGCATCGGGCCGAAAGGCGACCAGCTCCGCTGACAAGGAAGCCTGGACGACTGGATTCGCTGTCGAACCCCTCGATCTCGCCGGCGGTGACAGCACGGCGTGCGCGAGGAACGGCGGCGCCATGCGGCCGCCGGCGGCCTCGCGGACGGCCAGGTCGCCGGGGCGAGTCAAGGCCCTCGCCGGGAGTTCCTGGTAGGGGCTCAAGAGGAAGACGGTTGTGCTCGACGATACGTCAGGCGAGGCTGGGCGACCGCCATTCGATCGCCGACCCGCTCGGCCAGGGAGGTGATCGCTTGGCCGAAGGGTGCGCGCGTGGGGCCGGAGCTCGCCCTCACCGGTGGCCCGTACGGGCCACCGGTGTTTTCGTGTGTGGCCGCTGTCCGGCAACGGAGCGCCGACGCGTAGCCCTCGCCGCGCGACGCTATCGCCCGACCCGGGGTGGGGTGGCCGTGCCGTAGACCCGTCTGGCGTGTGAGGCGTAGAGGCGGGGACCCAGGACTGGCATGACGAGCCGGGGCACGAACGGCGCGCTGGTGAGGACTTCCTTGATCACGTCACTGTCGCCCTCGTACATGACCATCCCGAAGCCGAGCGCGAGGGTCTTCTTCGGGATGGTCGCAAAGGCGTGTTCACCGAACAGTGCCCATTCCGCCGCGGTCATGTGCTTCTCGGCCAACGGGAGGATCTCCTTCTCCTCCAGGGCCATGTGCTCGATGAGCCTCTCGCTCAGGACATCAACGCCTGAGGCGAGTTCAGCTCCGCCCTGGGCTGTACCGCGCCAGACCGGCAAGAGGGCGGTCACCGTCTCGAGTGCTGCGTGAATGTCCTGGTGCTGCTTTTCCATGACCGGCACGATGGCCATGCTCTCCTCACCGCCGCGCGCGAGCAGCAGCGGCCAGACCTTGGCATCCTCACCCTCGTGATGGGCGTCCAGGATTGCGCAGATCTTGTCCGCGTGGTCCGCGACGATCGCGGCCCGCTCAGTGTCGCCCGGACCGACATCACGGACGAGCTGGGGAAGAAGACGGAACTCGCGACGGAACATGCGATGGGCCATGTACATGTCGCGCACATCGGCCATGGGAGTGCCGGGTGTTGGCTGAATCACGGGGGCCTCGGCTGTCTGGTGATCTAGCGATCACGGGGATCTGGCGGTGAAGCAGTTGGTCTGCAGGGGGCAGCTTCGGCGCGCTGCGTCGGCTGTCTGGCGGCGCGTGGCTGATCGCCGCCGCCTCCCTCTCGGCTCCGAACAACGCGAAGGCTGCCGAATCCGCCCGGTGGGGCCAGTACAAGGAAGGCGAGGTTGTGGCACGCCCGGTGGGATGAGCCCGAGGGGGCATCGCACTCTCGCCTCGTCCCCGTCGACCACGTAGGCCGGTTCCTGCCGCCGCATGGACGCCCGTCACCCGCCGACACCAGCACCCTCGCTGTTCGCCCTGGACACCACAACCCTATAGTATTCAAGAGATCTATAGAATAGGAGAGTAGTTGTGCACTTCTTCTTCGTCTCGCACGGTCCGCCGTACGGCACCGAGCGCGTCCGCACCGGGCTGCTGTCGGCGACTGAGGTGGCCAAGCGGGAAGACAACGCTGTCAAGGTCCTCCTGACCGGAGACTCCAGGGTCTCCGCCGCCGAGGGACAGTGACCATGTACGAAGCACTGCCTCTTGCCTCGCTCCGCAGCACCGAGTACGCCTATCTCGACGAAAAACAGCACATCTATCTCGACCACACCGGTGCCGGGCTTCCCGCGAGACGTCAACTGACGGGACACGCCGAGCGGTTGACGTCCGATGCCTACGGAAATCCGCACTCCCTCAACCCCACCTCCGCCGCCTCCGGGGCACTGGTCGAGCGGGCTCGCGCCGCGGTCCTGCGCCACTTCGACGCCGATCCCGCCGAGTACGCCGTGGTGTTCACCCCGAATGCCACCGGCGCGCTGCGCCTGGTCGGCGAGGCCTACCCGTTCAGCCGTCGGAGCCGACTGGTGCTCCTGATGGACAATCACAACTCGGTCAACGGGCTGCGGCAGTTCGCCCGGGCCCGCGGCGCCCGCACCACGGTGGTGCCCTTGGACCTGCCGGAGTTGCGAACCTCCGAGAGGGCCCTGCGCGAGGCTCTTTCCGGACGGCGACGGGGCCTCTTCGCCTACCCGGCACAGAGCAACTTCAGCGGGGTGCAGCACCCGCTGAACTGGGTGGGCATCGCCCAGGAAGCCGGGTTCGACGTCCTGTTGGACGCGGCTGCCTATGCCCCCACCGGACGTCTGGACCTCTCAACCGTCCGGCCGGACTTCGTGGCCGTCAGTTGGTACAAGGTCTTCGGGTACCCCACCGGGATCGGGTCGTTGATCGTGCGACGCGAGGCCATGGCCCGACTGCGACGGCCCTGGTTCTCGGGCGGCACCGTCCAGGTGGCCAGCTCCCTGGCGCAGTGGCATCGCATGACGGCTGACGAATCGGCGTTCGAGGACGGCACCCTGAACTTCCTCCACATACCCGATGTGGAGGCGGGCCTGGACTTCCTCGGATCGATCGGCATGGATGCCGTGCAACGTCATGTCGGCCACCTGACCGGCATGTTGCTGGAGGGGTTGCGGGAACTGACGCATGGTTCGGGCGCGCCGATGGTCCGGCTCCACGGACCCGCCGGTACGGACATGCGCGGCGGCACGGTCGCCTTCAGTCTCCTGGACGCCAACGGCGCCATGGTCGACGAGCGGCTCGTCAGTCGGGACAGCGCGGCACTCGGTATCTCGCTGCGCACCGGATGCTTCTGCAATCCGGGGGTGGGTGAAGCCGCCTTCGGTATCGGCGAGCCGGATCTGCGGCGCGCCACGCGGGAGACGACCGGCACGATCGACGACTACATGGGGCGTCTCTCCATATCCTCGGGCGGCGCGGTGCGGGTCTCGGTCGGCCTTTCGTCCAACCTCGCCGACGTCAAGAGGTTCCTGCGCTTCGTCGAGGACACCTACCGCGACCAGGAGCCGCGGGCTGCGGGGCTGCCGCCGCGGCTGCACTGCTGAGGCCGCAGAGGACCACGGACCGAACCACGGGCCGCTCTGCACCGCGCCAAGGAGCGCGAGGAACAGGAGTGGTTGGCCCTGTGGAACGGACCCGTCGGCCGTAACTAACCGGCCGCGAACCAGTCGTGGGTTCCCAGCTGTGTCGAGGCCGGGCCCATCGACACCCTCTCTTTGCCCCGGCTGTCCCGTCCCCGTCCGGGCCTTGGTCATCCGGGGCGTCTGCCCTGCTCCCGTCAGGGCGCATCCCCGCTATCGGAGGTACAGCCCCATGTCTGTCGGCACGTTCGAGCCGGTCCGCGCCCAGGAACCGCCCGGCCGCCGCACCCTCGCCGATCGCACTGCGGCCGTCCTGGTCGACCGCCGCAAACTCGTCATGATCGTCTGGCTGGTCGTGGTGCTGCTGGCCGCCCCGTTGGCCGCCACCCTCAACGGCGCCCTGTCGGGGGCTGGTTGGACCGCTCAGGGTTACGAGAGCCAGGAGGTCCGCGAAGAGCTCCGTGCGGACTTCGCCGACCTCGGCGCCGAGGCTGCGGTCGTGGTCGTCCAGGTCCCGGCAGAGGACGACTTGGACGCGGCTGTGAGCAGTGTCCTGCGCAGCCTCGACGGTCAGGACGAGGTCCGCAAGGTCACCGACCCCCGCGTGGCGCAGACCGGCCTCGTCAGCGAAGTCGGCACCACGGCGCTCGTCCCGGTCCATCTCCGGGCCGACGACGAGGCCGGGCTGCCGGAAGCCGCCGCAGCGGTCCGCGACACGGTCGACCGCACCGCCCTGCCCAAGGGCGCCTCCGCGGACGTTACCGGTGAGTGGCCGATGTGGGCGGACTTCAACGAGTCCAACGAAAAGGCCATGCTCAAGGCCGAGATCATGTCCGGCCTGCCCATGATGATCCTGCTCTTCGTCGTCTTCGGCAGCCTGATCGCCGCAGGCATGCCGATGATGCTGGCCGTTTCGGGCATCGCCGTCGCTTACGGCACCCTGCACCTGATCACCATGGCCACCCCCGTGTCCGTGTGGTCGATGAACTTCTCCATGATGATCGGCATGGCGCTCGGCATCGACTACGCCCTGTTCATCGTCACCCGCTACCGCACCGAACGCGCAAAGGGCAGCGACACCCAGACCGCACTGGCCACCACCCTCGCCACCTCCGGCAAGGCGATCTTCCTGTCCGGACTCGCACTGATCCTGGCACTCGGTGCGGTGTTCCTCCTGCCGGTCATGGTCTTCCGCTCCATGGCTCTCGGCATGATCATCGCGGTGGTGGCGGTCGTGGCCGCCGCCCTGACCCTGCTGCCGGCCGTGCTGGCCGCCCTCGGCGACAAGGTACTGCGCGGGCGCGCCGAGCGCAGCGCCCGCAGCGAAGCACGCTGGGGCCGCTGGTCGGACAGGGTCGTCCGGCGCCCCGCCGTCGGCCTGGTCGCCGGGCTGGCCTTCCTCGGCGCCCTGACCGCGCCGGTCGCCGGGGTGGAACTGGGCATGCCCGGAGCCCGCGTGGTGGACGCCGGATACTCCAGCCGCGACGGCTACGAGACCATGACCGACGCATTCGGTCCCGGTGCCGCAGCCGCCCTCTACGTCACCACCCCCGCCGAATCGGCGGACGAGGTCCTGAACGCCGCGCAGGGCCGGCCCGGCGTGAAGAACGCGGCACTCGCAACCGAGCCGGCTGATACCGGCCGCACCGTCGTCCGGATCACACCGACCACCGCCATCGACGACAACAAGACCGCCGACCTCGTCGGTGACCTGCGCGCCGACCTCGACAAGACGGTGCCCGCGGCGAAGGTGGGCGGTCCAGCCGCCCAGAACCACGATATGACCGAAGCCTTGACGGCGTCCGCACCATGGATCATCGCCCTGGTACTCGTCATGTCGCTGCTGATGATGCTGATCGTCTTCCGCAGCATCATCATCTCCCTGGTATCGACCGTGATGAACCTGCTCACCGTCGGCGCCGCGTTCGGTATCGCATCGATCATCTTCCAGCACGGGGTGGGAGCCTCACTCATCGGCACGGAGTCCCAGGGCTTCATCAACGCCTGGGCCCCCGTGTTCTTCTTCGCGATCCTCTTCGGCCTGTCCATGGACTACCAGCTGTTCCTGCTCGCCTCGATCCGCGAGAAGTACGAACAGACGGGGGACAACCGCACCGCAGTCCGTGAGGGCATCGCCGCGACGGGACGGCCCATCACCAACGCCGCAGTCATCATGGTCATCGTCTTCGTCGCGTTCGGCGTGACAGGCCCCATCCCACCAACCGAACTCGGCATCACCCTGGCCATAGCCGTCATCCTGGACGCCACCCTTGTACGCATGCTGGTCGTGCCCGCCGCCCTTGCCGTCTTCGGCAACAGCAACTGGTGGATGCCCGGCTGGCTCGACAGGGCGCTGCCCGCCTTCACCTTCAAGCACTGAGCCCCCACCATGACGCCGGGCGGCGCGGACCATCCCCCGTACCGCGCCGCCCGGCCTGCCGCCCGCCATGCCGGTGACGATCGCACTCGCGCCGACGACGGCCGCCACCCCGCGTCGTCGTGGCGACGAGCCGCTTGTGATCCGGCGAACCGCGGGGCGGCGTACCCCGCCGTGACAGATGACGCCGTGGTCCACCGCCGCGCTTCCGCGGCTCGGCCGTCAGCTGCTGACAGTGCTTATGGGAAGTCCACCCTGACGCCATTCCAGCACGCCGTCCTCGAGCACCATTGCCCGAAGGCCGTGCCGCATGAGGATCTGAGCCGCCTTCGGAGCGAAGACGCAGTGCGGGCCACGGCAGTACGCGACGATGTCCATGTCGGCGGGCAGCCGGGACAGGTGGTCACCCAGTTCGTCGAACGGTACCGACGTGGCTCCGGGGATATGACCGGCTGCGTACTCCTCGGCGGGCCGTACATCGATGATGAACACATCGCCACTCAAGGACCGGGCGACGAGTTCCTCCCTGGTGACCCGCTCGAGCGTCTCCTCGCCCTGCAGGTATTCGCGGACCAGCTGCTCAACCTCGGCAAGGCGGGCACCCGCCAGTGCCCACAGCTCCCGCACAAAGAACGCCACCCGCTCATCGGCGAGAGAATAGATGACCTTCGTGCCCTCCTTGCGGGTCTCGACCATGCGAGCGTCCCGCAGGACCTGGAGGTGGCTTGAGGTGTTGCCGACCGTCATGTTCGTGGCAGTGGCGAGAGACTCCACCGAGCGTTCGCCCTGCCCCAGGGTGTCCAGCAGTTCGATGCGCTTGGGGTTGCTGATGGCCTTGCCGATGCGGGCGAGCTGGCCATATAGGACATCCCGCACCTTCCGCTCCGACATGGCATCTCCGGTCGTTTCTTTTGTTCTAGAGATATCTAGAACACGTGAGGTGGCAAGGACTCTCGGCCGTCCCGCTCAGAGGCGGTGATCAAGGCAAAGGCGCAGGTAGGCGCGGCGTATGAGATCAGGTGTGGCCGGTTACGTGGCGCCAGGAGTCTCGGTTACGGGGCTGTCGGGTCGTCCCTGGTCACGTGGGAGATATTACCCGACGGGGCATCGCCCGTGGCACACCCGAGCTGCGCCAGGGCGCGCACCCGGGCCTGCGGCGGACCAGGCGGGCGCCATGCTCCGGGCTTCTGCGTCACTGACTGCTGCACGGGGCGCTGCGACATCCCGGCACGGCGGCGACCCGCCGGGCGGAATCCTGGTGTGAGGTTGGTCCAAGGTCGCGTGGTTGTCGGACTTGGGCTGGTCGCAAATCGTTTGTCCGGTGCCTTGCCTGGCGTGGACGCCATCCGCTCGTCCATGACGGGGTTGGTCCGGCGAACAGGGTTCCTGCTCGGGTGGTCGCGTGAGGGTCGGCGCATGACGGCAGGGAGCCTCGGACGCCTCGCTGGGCGGCGGCGCGTGAACCCAGGGGCGTGACCTCGGGGGGAGGTGCGTCGGCTCGGGCGTTGGGGCCCTCTCCCCGCCCACCTCGCCCGGGTCCGAGCGGAACCCGCTGGGGGGCTGGCTGGGCCGCCGGCCTACCCGGGCGCGGGGGGCGCGGCGAGCCGCGCGGTGGGTTTTCGTTCTGCCGTACGAGGCCTCATACCAGAGACGGACGATCCCGGGGCAAGTTTGTCAAGTGCCCACCGCAGATGAACGGTTGACGACTACCGTGTGTGGCCGGTGATCAACGGTGGGCTCACCACGCCTGGTGGTGCCCGGCCGCTGAGCCGCAGCTGAATGCCCGTAGTACGGCCACGTACCAAGGACGCTGATGTCTCAACTTCGCGCACCCGCCGCGCGGCCGGACCGCCGTGAGGGCGGCGGACGGCACGGTCGGTCAGGCTCCCGCACCCCCGCAGCGGGCCCCCGTGCTCCCCGCACCCCTGCCACAGGCAGGCAGCGGTCCGCACCAGCAGCGCCACCGGAGTCCCGGATACGTCCCCAACTGCTGCGTACCGCGGTCCTGCCGGCCGTCGTGGCCTCGCTCAGCGGAGCCGCCGCGGTGCTCTTCACCATCCGGGCCACAGCCCCCCGGCCCTCGGTCGCGCTCTGGCTCGCCCTGCTGGGCTCCTCGGCCCTGGCCCTCGCAGCGGTTGCCGCCGCGGTGTTCAGCGCGAACCGGACCGCGAGATCCGTTGCCCACCGCTGCGACAAACTCCGCCGCTCGACCGCTCGCGATCATGCGGAGCTGCGCACGGTCCTGGAGGGACTGCGTCGCGGTGAGCGCCCGGGGCCCCGCCGTGACATCCCGGTCCCCGACGCCGACGCGGACGAGTTCGACCTACTCGCCCATGATCTGAACCGGTCCCATGACGCCGCCGTCGCGGCAGTCGTCCAGGCCTCCCGGCTGGCCGGCACCGGCAGCGACCAGAAGGTCGAGGTCTTCGTCAACCTGGCCCGCCGGCTCCAATCCCTGGTCCATCGTGAGATCCAGCTGCTGGACGAGCTGGAGAACGAGGTCGAGGACCCCGAGCTGCTGAAGGGCCTCTTCCACGTCGACCACCTCGCCACCCGGATCCGCCGCCACGCGGAGAACCTGGCCGTGCTCGGTGGTGCCATCTCCCGTCGCCAGTGGTCGAACCCGGTCACCATGACGGAGGTGCTGCGCTCCTCGATCGCCGAGGTCGAGCAGTACCCGCGAGTGAAACTCGTGCCGCCGATCGACGGGACGCTGCGCGGCCACGCCGTGGCCGATGTCATCCATCTGCTCGCCGAACTGGTCGAGAACGCCACGTTGTTCTCGGCCCCGCACACCCAGGTCCTGCTGCGTGCCTCACATGTCACGGCCGGACTCGCCGTCGAGGTGGAGGACCGGGGCCTCGGCATGTCCGGCGAGGAGCAGCACCGGATGAACTCCCTGCTCGCCGACCCCGACCAGGCCAACGTGGCCACCATGCTGCAGGACGGCCGCATCGGACTGTTCGTGGTGTCCGCTCTCGCGCGCAGGCACGGCATCGCCGTACGGCTCCAGTCCAATATCTACGGCGGCATCCAGGCCGTACTCGTCCTGCCCAAGGGACTGCTCGGCGAGGAATCCGAGGCGACCGGTCCGATCGCCGGACAGGCCCCCGTACACACGCCCGACCAGACCGGCCCCAATGCCGTCGTCGCGCCCCCAGCGCACCACGCACGCGTAGCCATGTCCGCACCGACGCCCGCACCGACGCCCGCACCCGCATTCGTCCCGGCCCCCACCCCACCGCCCACGACCGCCCCGACCGGCGGCTCGCAGCGCTCACTCACCTACGTCACCACCGGCCCCGGCATCCCGCACCAGCCACCCCAGCGACCGGCACAGGCGCCGCAGACTCCGCAGCAACCCGGTGCCTCCGCCCACGGCCCGCTCCCGGCAACCGCCGCGACAGGCCCGCGCCCCACGCTCCCCAAGCGCCGCGCCCAGGAACATCTGGCGCCGCAACTGCGCCATGACCCGGTCCCGCGGCCCGCGGAGGAACAGGCGATCCACGACCCGGGCCTGATGGCCGCCTTCCAACGCGGTATCGGCCTCGCGCAGAACCAGAGTCCCCCGACCGCCCCCCACGAACCGCACCTTCGGGACGACACCCACAAGGAGTAGATGCACCATGGCGAGCGATACGCCGACCGGCCATTCATCGGATCTCGACTGGCTGCTCAGCGGACTGGTCCAGAGAGTGCCGTACACCCACAACGCGGTTCTGCTTTCCTGCGACGGCCTGGTGAAGTCCGTACACGGCCTCGACGCCGACAGCGCCGACCACATGGCAGCGCTGGCATCCGGGCTGTACTCACTCGGCCGCAGCGCCGGTGCCCGGTTCGGCGATGGCGGCGAGGTCCGCCAGGTCGTGGTCGAACTCGACTCGACCCTGCTCTTCGTGTCCACCGCCGGTTCGGGCACCTGCCTGGCCGTGCTCGCCGGGCGCGAGGCGGACGCGGCGGTCCTCGGCTACGAGATGGCGATGCTGGTCAAGAGCGTACGGCCCTATCTGATCACCCCGGCGAGACAGCCGGCTGGAGCGCCGACCCCCACGGGCCACTGACCGTGCCTGCCCCGCAGGACGGGCCCTGGCTCGACGACGCGGCCGGGCGCCTGATCCGCCCGTACACGGTGAGCGGCGGCCGGACCCGTCCGACGGCAGCACTCGATCTGCTCTCGCTGGTGATGGCGACCGGTACGGCACCGCAGTCCCATCTGGGCCCCGAGCACACCCTGGCGCTCGGGCTCTGCGACGGACCCACCTCAGTGGCGGAGATCTCCGCGCACCTGAGGCTCCCGGCGGTCGTCACCAAAGTGCTCCTGTCCGATCTCGTGGACTGCGGGGCCGTCACCGCGCGGGCGCCCCGCTTCCAGGAGGCCCCAACCGACCGCTCTCTGCTGGAGGCAGTGCTCGATGGCCTACGACGACGGCTCTGAATCCCGAGGCCTTCCGGGACGTTCGGCCGCGGATCTCTTCCCCACCGCACTGAAAATCCTGGTCGCCGGGGGGTTCGGGGTCGGCAAGACGACCTTCGTCGGCGCGGTGAGCGAGATCGAGCCGCTGAGCACGGAGGAGGTGCTGACCACGGTCAGCGAGGCGACGGACCGGCTGGACGGGGTCGAGTCCAAGACCACCACGACCGTCGCCATGGACTTCGGCCGTATCACCCTCGACGAACGCAATGTGCTGTACCTCTTCGGCACACCGGGCCAGGAGCGTTTCTGGTTCATGTGGGACGAACTCTCCGAAGGCGCGCTGGGCGCCGTCGTGCTGGCCGACACCCGCCGCCTGGAAGAGTCCTTCGCGGCCGTCGACTTCTTCGAACGGCGCGGAATCGGGTTCGTCGTCGCCGTCAACGAGTTCGACGGCGCCTACCGCTACGAGCCGGAGGAGGTGCGGGCCGCCATCGACCTCAAACCTGAGATACCGGTCGTACTGTGCGACGCCCGGCTCGCCAGTTCCGGAATACGGACCTTGGTCACCCTCGTCCAGTATCTGCTGATCACCACACCGGCACCGGCTGCGGTGCCGAGCTACGGAGCACACTGATGACGTACGACCCCACCGGGCATCTGCTGCTCACCCCCATCGACCGTGACGCACCGACACGGGTGCGCAGACTGCGTCAACTGGGGCTGGGGGAGCGGGCGGAGCCCGCCTTCGACGACTTCGCGCACCGGCTGGCCGAGGTGACCCGAGCCCCGTACTCGATGGTCAACTTCATCGATGAGAACCAGCAGTTCTTCGCCGGGCTGCACACCCCGACGGGCAACCACTCGGGAGAGCAACTCGACGCGGCGACCGCCGCGACGGGCGCCGATGTGAGCCGTTTCATGGCACGCGACCACGGCTACTGCCCCCATGTGGTCGTGCGGCGCAAGGCGCTCGTCCTGGAGGATGTGTGCGACTATCCGCGATTCGCCGGGAATCCGGTCGTGGACGAGATCGGCATCCGGTCCTATCTCGGGGCGCCGCTGATCGACCGCACGGGAATCGCACTCGGCACGATCTGCGTGGTGGACACCGAGCCGCGGCCCTGGGGCCGGGCCGGGCTTGAGACGATCAAGGCACTCGCCGCCGAGCTGGCGGAGCAGATCCACCACCGTGAGGACAGCGCGATCTGACAGTGCGTCGTGACGCCGGTACCGGCCGCGGACCGGACGGTGTGCCGGGGCAGCGGAGTGCGACGGCGGAACCCGACGGCGGTTTATGACGCCGGACGCCTGACGACGGTTTGTGACGACGGCCTATGACGACGGACACCGGTGGCGGGTGTGCCCGGCCAGGCCGCCGAATGGAGACTGACGACCGCGCCGAAGGCACTCCGCACCGGCCGGCCCCGCCCCGTCACAGGGCGGGAGCCAGCCGGGTCACCGCCGAGAGGCGCTGCGACCACTGGCCCTTGGCGGTCCCCAGCGCCACCTCACCGAGCCGGAGCAGCTGGATGTCCGAGGTACCGGCGGGCGCGAAGATATGGTGGGCGTCCCGCAGATAGCGCTCGATGGGACGGTCGGTGAAGAGACCGGCCGCCGCGTGGATCTCCATCGCGTTCCGCGCCGAGTCCAGCGTCGACTCGACATTGACCAGCTTTGCGTTCATCAGCTCCGCGTCGCAGGGAATCCCCTGATCCAGCAGGTGCACCGCGTGGTAGGCGGCAAGCCGCGCCGTCATCAGCCGTGACTGTAGCTGTCCCAACTTCATTTTGATGGAGGGGAGTTCGTGCAGCTGCTTGCCGTAGCGCCAGCGCTCCGAGCAGAAGCGGATGCTCTCCTCCAGGATCGCCTCGTGGATGCCGAGCGCGACCGCGGTGAGGTTCGCCCGTCCGTACAGCACGCTGGAGGAGTAGGCGACGGCGAGTCCGTCTCCCTCCGCACCGAGCCGGTTCGTCACCGGCACCCGGCAGTTGTCGAAGAACAGCTCCCCGAAACTGAAACCGTGCAGACCCATGGTCGGCTTCTGTTCACCTGTGCGAAAGCCCGGTCGGCCCGACTCGACCAGAAGGGCCGTCAGCCCCTCTGAACCCGGGCCCGTACGGACCACGACGCCATGGAGATCGCCGACATGGCTGTTGCCGACGTACACCTTTCGGCCATTGAGGACGTAGTCGTCGCCGTCACGCACCGCGGTGGCGGTCATGCCCAGCACATGACCGCCCGACTCGGGCTCAGTGACCGCGATCGTGGGCAGGCACTCACCGGCGGCGATGGCCGGGAGCCAGGTCTTCTTCTGCTCCTCGCTGCCGAAGTGCACCACCTTCGCCGCACCTAGTTGGGAGGCCTGGACCATGGCCCCCATGGCGGCGCTGACCCGGGATATCTCCTCGATGATGATGGTCTTGGCGAGGTGGCCGGCTCCCATCCCGCCGTACGCCTTGCCGATCGTGGCCCCGAGCCAGCCCTGACGTGCGATCAGCCGCGACAGTTCGTGGTGCACCGTGCGGGCCGACTCCATCGCGGGAATCCTGGGGCGGACCTCGTTCTCGGCGAAGTCTCTGACGCTCTCCCTGAGCTGATGGTGCGGACGGCTGGTGAAGTACCCGTCCATGGCGAGCCCTCCTCTGCGAAAACGCCTGCTCGCGCGGGTGTGCGAACTGGTGGTGCATCGGTGCGGTCCCGTGCCGTACGGGCCGGCCACTACTTGGCACCCCATGGTGTTGATCACCGCCAACGGCATCCAGGCAGACTGACAACTATGGCTGAAACCCGGGCCGTTGACGTTTGATTGAAGCTGTGCGCTGGGTGGTAGTGGCCCGCCGGTTCTCCCGAAGGGCATTCCCTCCAGGCCACTCCTTGCCACATGCCAAGGGCAAAGGTTTTACGGGAGCGCCGGGCGCGTGGTTGTGCCGCCCCGCGCCTCTGTCCGCGCCGGGCGCCGCAGCAGTGCCGCGCCGGCGGTGGCAGCCCGCGTTTCGGGCTCGCCCGAGGTGGAAAGTATTCGCTCACTGGTTGTCAGACGGTTCCCGGCCCGGCGAGAACTGAGCGTCGCTTACCCGGAGTTGGGCGACACCAGCGCGCAGTCACTTCGGCTCCGACCCGCGTTTCTGGAAGACGGGAGTCAGGGGGCGAAAGGTTGAGCGAAGGCATTGTGATGACATTCACCACCATCCCGGCCTGCGGTAACGCATGGTGATGAGTTGCCTACGACTTCAGCACGTACAGTTACGCGTGTGCAGACAGTCGACGAAGGAGACTCATGCGACCGTTCGTACTGAACTTCGTACTTCCGGCCGAGAGCCCAGCGGTCACGATTTCCTACAGCTACGACCCCGCCCTCCAGCTGAACGTGCTGGCGGACGGGCGCCCCGCTGTCGATGACAGGGCGGTGCTGCTGGCGACCGGGACGACCACATCCACGGCCGGTTCCAAGACTCACTTCGACGACTGAACAGACCGGCGCGAGAAATGACCGTGCTCATCCTGACCTGTCGGCAGGACGTCACCGCCGACATGGTGGTCGCCAAGCTGCATGAGCGAGGCGTGCCCCTGGTTCGCCTCGACCCCGCCGACGTCCCCGGCGAGGCCGCTCTGTCCGCCGAGTACGTACAAGGCGACTTCTACGGCCATCTGTCCACGGAGGGGCGCCTGCTGAGCATGGGCGCCCTCCGCTCGATATGGGTCCGCAGGCCGGGGGAGCCCGCGGCTCATGCCCCGGAACCCTCGGAGTGGCTCACCGCGGAGACCGAGCAGGCGCTCTACGGGATGCTCTACTCCGCAGCCGCGCGGTGGATGAACCATCCCGCCATGTCCGCCCAGGCCCGGTGCAAGCCGTGGCAGCTGAGTCTCGCGCACCGCAGTGGCTTCGCCGTGCCGCCCACCGTCATCACCACCTTCCCGCGGGTGGCGCGGCAGTTCGCCGCCCAGTACCGGGACATCGTCGTGAAGTCGGCTTCCGGGCCGCCCGTCGGCGATCCGCCGGTCGCCCTGCCCACCACCCGCATCAACCAGGACGCCGACTTCTCCTCGGTCGCCGCCGCGCCGACCCTGCTCCAGCAGTACATCGCCAAGCGTGCCGACATCCGGCTCACCGCGGTCGGCGGCAGGCTGTTCGCGGCGCGCAAGCTCGCCACGTCCGACCAGGTCGACGGGCGCTACGGCAGTACCGGCCACCACTGGCAGTCGGTGGATGTGCCCCCCCGGATCGCCCGCGCGGTGCGTGACTACAACGGTGAGGCGGGCCTCGCCTATGCCGCCTTCGACTTCGCGGAGGACGAGGAGGGGGTGTGGTGGTTCTTGGAGTGCAACCAAGGCGGGCAGTTCGGGTTCATCGAACTGGAGACCGGTCAGCCCATCGCGGACGCCGTCGCCGGCTGGCTCGCCGCTGCGCCGAACGGGTCGGGCCGCGTTATGCCGAGCACGTCCGCGGGGGATGGTCATCGTGTTCTATGACCACCTCCCCCAAGGAGAGACCATGCGTATGCGCACTCTGGTGGCATCGGCCGCACTGGCCACCGCCGCGGTCTTCGGCGGCGCCGGTGCCGCCGCGGCCCACGACGGCCCCACCGCCATCGGTGTGGTGTCGGGTTCGCCCGGCCTGCTGTCGGGCAACGTGATCCAGATGCCGGTGTACATGCCGTTCACCTTCTGCGGCAACAGCTTCACCGTCATCGGGTTCTTCAACCCGGCGATGGGCGTCTACTGCGTCGCGTAGGCGCTGGGCGGGACGGCAGGACGGCCCGGACCCGGTGGATTCTGTGCGGGGGAGCGTGACACAGGTCCACCGGGCCCGTCCGTGCCCGAACCGGTACACGCCGTGCTCGCTGAGCCGCGGGACGGCCGGGCCGGGAAACGGTTCGTGACCACCCTGGGAAGTGCGGTATGGTTCTCATGCGCGTTTCGGCCGGGGGAAACCCCAGGTCAGGCGGGCATCGGGACGTGGCGCAGCTTGGTAGCGCACTTGACTGGGGGTCAAGGGGTCGCAGGTTCAAATCCTGTCGTCCCGACTTGTAGAAGTCGCAGGTCAGGGCCGGTTTTGGAGATATCCGAAACCGGCCTCGACTGTGGGCGGGGGTTGTTTTTTGTATACCCCCACCCCCCCCTCGACTGTTTTCCGGGTACCAGTTGTGGGCCGGCGTCCTTGACCGGCGTGAGCGGATGACGACCGGGCTGGGCAGGGACTCCGCAAGATCGTCCGATGGCGAGATCATGCTCGACCCGGAATCCCCCGGCCCTGGACGCGCTGGTCACGCGCCGACGGAACTCGCGGCGGACGGCACGGCCTTCGAGCTCCGCGTGCGGTCCGTCTCCGCTGATGCCGGCAGTCGGCGGCCCCCGGTGCGAGGG
>NZ_JBHXFA010000127.1:3803-21711 GCF_042724175.1 Streptomyces sp. NPDC127084 | reverse complement strand
TGGCGCTGACCGCCTCGTCGCCGGTGTAGTCGCTCCGTACGAACACGGACCAGAAATCCGCAGAAACCCCCCCCGCCCGCCCCCCGGGGGCTCCTGGCGTGTCCGAGGAGCGTTCGCGGGGGCCGGGACCCGATCCACCGACTCCCCCGGCGGCCCGCTTCGTCAGTGCCAGCCCTCGCGGTACGCCGCCCAGTCCCCCTCCTCCGCCGCGAAGTCCACGTACAGCGCCACGCCGAAGCGCTCCCGCGCGGGGTCCGTACGTCCGAGGCCGAGACGGACACCCCGGATGGCGGCGGCCACCGTCTCGGCGTTCTCCCAGTGGCCGATGTCGTCCTCGTGGAAGAACGGCAGCCCCATCAGCACATCGGTGTCCTCGGGCGCGGCTTCGAGGGCCAGCGAGGTCTGCTGGGCGGCATAGCCGCCGTAGAGGCCTTCCATCGGCATCCAGGTGTCATAGGACATCACGGCTATCTGGTCGACCCGGCGGGCGACCTCGCCGAAGAACTCCTGGGACCACCACTTGCCCCGCCCGGTGATCGCGCGGTTCACCGCGTGGGCGGCGGGCAGCGGGTCTATCTGGTGGGCGGCCACCGAGAGCTGGGCCCGGCGCTGGGACGTGAGCCGCCGGAGATCGTCCAGCAGTGACAGGTAGTCACGGTCGCCCGAGCGCAGCGGCTCCAGGTCGAAATGCACCCCGTCGAAGCCTGCGTCGAGCACCTGGTCCGCGGACCGGACGACCGCGGCCCGGCTCTCCGCGTCGGACAGCATCAGGCCATCGGACGCCTCAGACGACTCGGTGGCCAGCACATCCCCGAGCCAGGCCTGTACCCGCAGCCCGGGTATGGTCCGGTGCACGCCGTCGATCAGCCACCGGGCGCGCGCGTAGCGGTCGGCGGGCAGTGTCCCGTCGTGCTCCAGCGGGCCCGCGTGCACATACAGGTCGCGTATCCCCGTGTCGCGTATCCGCGCGGCGAAGGCAGCGAGGTCGGCGTCCTTCTTCCGGCCGTCCACCCATGCGTGGCCCAGCCAGATGGCGTCCTTGCCCCGGGTGGTGGTGCCCTTCTCGTACTGGCCCGCGTAGTTGAGGCGCAGGGCCACTGCCCCGGTCATGGCGGGCACGACCAGCAGCAGGGCGAGGGCGAGCGCGATCCGGCGCGGCCACCTCAGCCGTGGACTCCCGAGCGATGAGCGCACGCGCCGCAGCAGGGCACGTGGTCGTGCCGTACGTGCTTCTTCCTTCATCGGATCCCCCGTCAGCCATCCCGTCAGACGCGCGGAGCGCAGCCCCGCCTATGGACGACCACCCTAGACGCGACCACTGACAGTGACCGTCACACTCTGTATGCACCTCGCCCGGTCGCGCGACCGGGCGAGGGGACATAACCTCCGAAACGTGACACGAATAGCCACCCGGGCCCTGGTCGCCCTGCTGGTGGCGGCGTGGTGGCTCCTCGTGCCCGCCGCTCGGGGCGACGCACGTGCCGAGGACCCGGTGCGGCTGTCCGGACAGGGCCAGATCACCGACCCCGTGGACGCTCTCGGCGATCTGGACGACCAGGTGGAAACCGCTCTGGACCGGCTCTACGACACCCATCGCGTTCAGCTGTTCGTGGCGTACGTACACGACTTCTCCGGCCGTTCCGCGCAGACTTGGGCCGATGAGACCGCGACGAAGAACGGGCTGGGACAAGACGACATCCTGCTGGCGGTGGCGACCCGCGACCGGCGGTACGCCTATTCGGCGGACACCGACGCGCCCCTCTCCCAGCGGCAGTTGGACGAGGTGGCCCGTACGGCGATCGAACCGGCGCTGCGGCAGAACGACTGGGCGGGCGCCGCGATCGGCGCCGCGAACGGCTACGCCGCCGTACTGTCCGGGCAGCCCGTGCCCGTACCCTCCATCACCCCCGGGGCCGCCGATCCGGGCGGCGGCGAGCCTCAAGGGGCATCCGGCGCGGATCTGATCGTGCCGATAGCCGTGGCGGGCGGGGCGGGCGCGCTCGCCGTGTATGCGTACACCCGCCGCAGACGCCGGGCCGCGAAACGCACCACACCCGGTGCCGCGGTGCGTGAGCAGGGCTGGGGCCACCCAGAGGGCACCGGAACGGGCGCGCCGGCTCCGCTGCCCGAGCTGCCCGAGCTCGACGTCCAGGCCAAGCGGACCCTGGTCGAGACGGATGACGCCATCCGCACCAGCCGGGAGGAACTGGGATTCGCCACCGCCCAGTTCGGCGAGGAGGCCACCAGACCGTTCACCGAGGCGCTGGAGTACGCACAGGGCGAGCTGACAGCCGCGTTCCGGCTGCGGCAGGCTCTTGACGACGCCTATCCGGAGGACGACGCGACCCGGCGCCTGATGCTGAACGAGATCATCTCCCGCTGCGCGGAGGCCAACCGGAGACTGGACGACCAGACCGACGACTTCGACCGGCTGCGCGCCCTTGAGGAGAACGCGCCGCAAGCCCTCGCCGCCGCCGACGCGGCCTACCGGGAGCTCACCGGCCGGGCGGACACCGCGCAGGCCACGCTGACCGTGATGGGCCGGAGATACGCCGAGTCCGCAGCGGCCCCCGTGGCCGGCGACGTCGAACAGGCCAGGCATCGCCTGCTGTTCGCGTCCACCACACTCGGTGAGGCGCGCCGTGCCCTGGACGGGGGCGACAACGCCGCCGCCGCCGTCCAGATCAGGGCGGCCGAAGGTGCTGTCGACCAGGCCACCCGGCTCATCGACGCGGTCGACCGGCGCGCCCAGGACCTGGCGGAGGCCGCGGGCAAGCTCCCCGGAGCGCTCAGCGAGACGGACGCGGACCTGGCCGACGCGCGCGGCCTGCTGGAGGGGACGGCGGCGGGCATCTCCACGGCCGACCTCCAGGGCCGCATCGGCCGCGCGGAAACGGTCGTCGCCGAGGTGCGGAAGGCCGTGGGCGGCGGCCCGTACGACCCGATCGACGCGCTGCGCCGGGTGGAGGAGGCGGACGCGATGCTGGACGAGGCGCTGGCGGGTGCGCGGGAGAGCGAGCATGCGGGACGCCGGGCCCGGGCCCTGCTCGACCAGGCGACGCTCACCGCCCGCTCGACGGTCACGGCGGCCACGGACTTCGTCACGACGCACCGCGGAGCCGTGGGCGCCCAGGCCCGTACCCGGCTCACGGAGGCACATCGCAGACTGGAGCGGGCGGTGGAACTGTCGGACGTGGACCCGCAGGGTGCGCTGACCGAGGCCCAGCAGGCGGACGCGCTCGCCCGGCAGGCGCAGGGGCTCGCCGAGCAGGACGTGCGGTCGTACGGAGACCCGTTCGGACCTGGTGGGGGCGGCGGACGGCTGGGCGGGGGTGGCGGCGGGGGCGGGCTCAATGGCGCGGTACTCGGCGGGATCATCCTCGGCGGGCTGTTCGGCGGTGGCGGGCACCGCGGCGGAGGCGGTTTCGGCGGGGGGTTCGGCGGTACGGGTGGGGGTTTCGGCGGGGGTCAGGGCGGCGGCTTCGGCGGGCGGCCCGGCAGTTTCGGCGGGGGTGGCACACGCGGCCGGATGGGGGGCGGCGGCCGTTTCTGATCGCATTCCGCACAAGGAGAGGCGCCATGACGAAGCAGACCATCCTCGGCCGGGTCGCCCAGCTCGCGAAGGCCAACATCAACGCGCTTCTGGATCAGGCCGAGGACCCTCAGAAGATGCTCGACCAGCTGATCCGGGACTACACCAACAACATCGCCGAGGCCGAGCAGGCGGTCGCCGGCACCATCGGCAATCTGCGGCTGATGGAACAGGACCACCGCGAGGACGCGGAAGCGGCCGAGGAGTGGGGTGGGAAGGCCCTCGCCGCGAGCAGGAAAGCCGATGAGTTGCGGGCCTCGGGGCAGGGTGCCGAAGCGGACACCTTCGACAACCTCGCCAAGGTCGCGTTGCAGCGGCAGTTGCAGTCCGAGCGGGAGGCGAAGACCGCCGAGCCGACGATCGCCGCGCAGACGGAGGTCGTGGACAAGCTCAAGAAGGGCCTCGAACAGATGCGGGCCAAGCTCGGTGAGCTCAAGGCGAAACGGGATGAGCTGGTGGCCAGATCCAGGTCCGCGCAGGCGCAGAACCGGATGATGGACGCGGTCAAGAGCATCGACGTACTGGATCCCACGAGCGAGCTGAGCCGTTTCGAGGACAAGGTGCGCCGGGAAGAGGCCAAGGCCATGGGCAAACAGGAGCTCGCCGCCTCGTCGCTGGACGCGCAGTTCGAGCAGCTGGACGCGCTCGGGGACGGCGCGGAGATCGAGGCTCGGCTGGCGGCGCTGAAGGCCGCGTAAGCCCTCCGCGCGTCTGGGGGCTACCCCCCCCCGGGGCGCCCCTATGTCTTTGGTCAAGGGAAACGAGGGTGCGTCGGGGTAGGGGAGCCGGGCAGCATGGCGGGGTGGCTGATCTGCTGTGGGATGGCGTGAGTTCTTTCTTCGACCCGGACTCGATGGGGTCGCTGCCGGACGTGCGTGTCCCGGATGTCTCGGTGGAGGGGTGGCAGTCGGTCCTTGATCTTGTCGCGGAGAAGGGCTGGAAGTGCCAGTACTCGGAGGGAGAGACGGTGCTTCCGGTGCCCCGGGCGGAGGTCGTGCTGTCCCGCCCGGTGGATGCCGAGTGTCCGAACCTGCGCGTCTGGCCGACTGCTGATGTGCTGGCGATCTTCCGCTTCCTTGACGACGCGGTCGTCGACTTCGACGTCGATCTGCGGGAGTTGCAGGGGCAGGAACGACTCGATGTGTTGTGCGGCTTTCTCCGCGAGATCGGGCGGCGGTTGGGCAGACCGGTGCTGATGGACGGGGAGGGTGCCTATGGCCATCCGATCCTCGGCTTCGATGTCGAGACTGATCGAGTCGTCCTTCTCATGGAGCCGTAGGTCAGGCGGCTGAGCCCGATTGCTGAGGCAGCGCGGCCGCTTCAGTTCCTGGTAACCAGGCCGGCGTTGATGTCCTGTGCCGTCTGCCGTGTGCGATCGGGCGGCGGCTGGGCAGACCGGTGCTGATGGCACCGGAGTCGGATCCGCTCCACCCGGTCGTCGGCTTCGGTGCCGCGGCCGGCCGAGTGGTGCTGCCGGCGGACTCGCGGCTCGGGTGACCGCCGCCATATGGCGAACACCGCGTCCCTGAACCGGAGTTCGTTGTTGTCTGGGATGTCTGGCGTCAGATCGCTGTTCACGCTGCGTTCGACTGGTGCTTCGAGACTCACTCGTCGCCCCCCACACCAGTCGAACGAGAGGCTTCCCGGTGAAGGACAAGAACTCCGAGGTCCCCGAGAAATCGGCGATCTCGCGGCGCCGCCTGGTCAAGTTCGCCGGCGTCGGGGCGACGCTGGCGGCCGCGACCCCGCTGGTCGCCGGTGGCACGGCGGCGGCCGACAGCCGGGACGGGAACGGGACCAGGCACGGGAAGCGGGACGACCACCGGCGGTTGTGGCGGGCCGGTGACCACCATGTGCACTCGGAGTACAGCGGGGATTTCGACACATCGACGAACCCGCCGACGTTCCAGAAGGGTGCCGACGCCGTGTACCCCATCGTCACCAACGCGATCATGGGCAAGCACTTCGGTCTCAGCTGGATGATGTGCACCGACCACGGCGGTCCGACGCACTCGAAGGTGAACCTCGAACTGGCCTACCCCGACCTGCTGCGTTCACGTGCGCTCGTACCGGAGGTCCTCCAGTTCTGGGGCATGGAGTTCGACGCCCCGGCCCTGGACCACCACACGCTGATGATCCCTCACCACACCGACGAGGCGCAGCAGCTCCACGAGTTGGAGAGCCGGTTCGCCAAGCACGACGCCTTCCCCGCCGATCCCGGCCGTGACACCGAGGCCAAGATGGTCGAGTTCCTGAAGGCCGCGAAGGACATGAGACGCAAGCCCCTGGTGATCGCCCATCACACCTCCCGGTCGGCGACCGGGCTCGGTGTCTGGGGGCAGGACACGCCCCGGGAGTTCCGCAACGGCAACAACGCCGCCCCGGACGTCTACGTGGGCTTCGAGGGCGCTCCGGGCCACCAGGCGGGCCCGCTCATCGGAAAGACACGCGGAGGCTACAGCAGGTACCCGACCCACGGCGGCTTCGACCAGATGACCGCACGCGTCGGCGGGCTCTGGGACTCGCTGCTCGGCGAAGGCCGGCGCTGGTGGATCACCGCGACCTCGGACTCGCATGTGCACTGGACACGCGGCGGCTCCGACTTCTGGCCGGGTGAGTACAGCAAGACCCATGTGCTGGCCCGGCAGGACTACGCCGACATCATGGACGGGCTCCGCAACGGACGGGTCTGGGTCGGCACGGGGGATCTCATCACCACCCTCGACCTGACGGCGGGCAACCGCGGCTGCGCCGCCGAGATGGGCGAGACGCTCACCGTGAGCCGCCGGCACCGCACCGACGTCGAGATAGAGATCAGGTTCCGTCCGCTGGAGGGCGTGAACGGCAACGGCGACCGGCCGCAGGTCCGCCGCGTCGACCTGATCGTGGGCCAGGTCACCGGCCCGAGCGCCAGCCTCGACACCGACACCAACCCGACCACCAAGGTGGTGGCGCGGTTCGGTCCCGGCGACTGGCGCAGGCAGGGCGACGAGTTCGTCATCCGGCACACCCTGCGCGGCGTGGAAAGCGATCTCTACGCCCGGGTGCGGGGCACGAACACCGATGAGATGGAGCCGCTGGCCGACGGGCTGGAGAGCCCGTGGGACGACCTGTGGTTCTACTCGAACCCGGTCTTCGTCGAGGTCCGCTGAGCAGTCCGCCGGCGGCACTTCGCGATCCGAAGGGCGCTGAGCGCTGCCGGCGGACCCGCGGGGAAGTCAGCTCGTATGTCCGGGCGCCTGGTGTCCGATCCGCTGTCCGCCCGGACACCCTGCCTGAGCCCCGGACCACGGGCCCGCCCCCGGACCTCAGGCGTCGGGCTCAAGCCAAGGCGTCAGAACATGCTGAGCAGCTGCTCCACGCTGGGCTCCGCCGCCGAGTCGCCGTCCGGAAGGGCTAGTTCGAACCACACCGTCTTGCCGTGCGGGGTGCGGCGGGAGCCCCAGGCGGCGCTCAGCAGCCCGACCAGTTGCAAGCCCCGGCCGCCCTCGTCGGTGTCCTTGGCGCGCCTGCGCCGGGGCTGTACGAGGCCGGCGTCCCAGACCTCGCAGACGAGGGTGCGGTCGCGCAGCAGGCGCAGCCGTATCTCGCCCTCTCCGTAGCGCAGGGCGTTGGTGACCAGTTCGCTGACGAGCAGTTCGACCGTGTCCACGAGCGGTTCGAGTTCCCAGGCGACCAGCTGGGCCCTGGTGAGTTCGCGGGCCCTGCCCACCGAGCGGGGCTCGCGGGGCAGCCGCCAGTCGCCCACGGCTTCGGCCGGCATGCCCTGGATGCGGGCCATGAGGAGGGCGATGTCGTCCTCGCCGTGGCGGGTGTCCAGGTTGTTCAGGACGTGATCGCAGATGTCCTCGAGCGAGGGCGCGCCCGCTCTCGGCGCGGGCACGGACGCCGATGCCCTGTGCCCGGCTGCCTGTGGCGGAAGCGGGATCCCATGGTCCGCCGCCGGCTGGGAGGGATCGGTGAGCGCCGCCCGGAAAGCGCCGAGTCCCTCGTCCAGCGGGTGGTGCCGGGACTCCACGAGGCCGTCCGTGTAGAGCGCGAGCAGGGCCCCTTCCGGGAGCTCGACCTGGACCTCCTCGAAGGGCTCCCCGCCGACGCCGAGCGGCATGCCGGGGGGCACGTCGAGCAGCAGGGCCTCCTCGCCCGGCTCCACGAGGATGGGCGGCAGATGCCCGGCGTTGGCGAAGGTGCAGCGCCGGGTCACCGGGTCGTACACGGCGTAGACACAGGTCGCCAGATAGACCTCGGAGAGCTCCGGGTCGCGGTTCTTATGGGCCACGCGGGACGCCTGCTGGGCGCCGCTGGGGCTGCCGAGTCCGCGGGCGATCTCGTCCAGCGCGGAGAGCACCTCGGCGGGCTCCAGGTCGAGCAGTGCCAGGGTGCGTACGGCGGTACGCAGTTCGCCCATGGCCACGGCGGCGCGCAGTCCGCGACCCATGACGTCGCCGACGACGAGGGCGGTGCGGTGGCCGGGCAGTTCGATGACGTCGAACCAGTCACCACCGACCTCGGTCGCGGTGTTGCCGGGCAGATAGCGGCAGGCGATGTCGAGCCCGGCGGCCTCGGGGTCGCCCGGGGGCAGCAGGCTGCGCTGGAGGATCAGGGCGCGCTCGTGCTCCCGGCGGTAGAGCCGGGCGTTGTCCATACAGACGGCGGCGCGCGCGGCGAGTTCGACCGCGAGGGCGCGGTCCCGTTCGCCGAAGGGTTCGCTGCCCTTGACCCGGGAGAACTGCACCAGGCCGATGACCGCGTCATGCGCGACCATCGGCACGGCGAGGGTCGACTGGATGAGGCTGCCTTCCTCGCCCGGGATGGCCTGTACGCGGGCGGTGCGCAGGGCGGCCGCCGACGGCGAGCTGAACGGGAACTGGTGTACGGCCCCGACCCGCGGCAATGCCGGAGTGAACGCGGCGGCGCCCCCGGTTCCGTCCCCGACGCCGACTCCGCCCGGACCGTCCTGGTCCCCCGGGCAGTCGCCCGGGCGGTCGGAAGGCAGTGCGCCGGAGACCGCGCTGGCGAAGGCGACCCGGCGCAGTTCGGCGCTGGTGCCGCCGTAGCCTTCGGGGTGGCCGGAGCCCCAGTGTCCGGGCGGTGCCTCGTCCCCGGTGAGCAGCCCTTGGTACAGATCCACGGACGCGAGGTCGCAGAAGCCGGGCACGGCGACCCCGAGAAGTTCGCGGGCGGTGGTCTCCAGGTCGAGTGAGTTGCCGATCCGGGCGCTCGCCTCGTTGAGGATGGCGAGGTTGCGCCGGGCGCTGGCGGCCTCACGGGCGGCGATGTGGCGGCGCGTGACGTCGATACCGAGTCCGGCGACGCCGACGGGACGCCCAGTACCACTGTGGACCCGGTAGAGGTTGACCGACCAGTGGCGGCGCTCGTTACCGCCCGGCACATTGCCGACGACCTGGAGGTCGGTGACGGACTCGCCGGTGTCCAGGACCCGTTTGAGTGCGGCGGTCATCCGCTCGGCCTCGGGCCGGGAGAGGTAGTCGTGGACGGTACGCCCGCGGTGCTCCGACGGGGCGCCGCCGAACACGGTCGCGAAGCGCCGGTTGGCCTGTACGACGGTGAGGTCCGGGCCGAACAGCAGGAAGCCAAATGGAGATTGGCCGAAAATGGCCTGCGACGCGGCGAGGTCGGTTTCTATACCGCGCAGCGCGCGCACGTCGACCACGATGCAGAGCGCGGCGTGCCGACCCCCCTCGGTCTCGCTCGGCATGACGTAGACCTCTGCCAGGCCGTGCGGGTGCTCCCCACCCGGCGTACGGAAGGGGACGAGTCCGGTCCACTCCCTGCCGTCGAGGATCTCGGCCATCTTCCGGTAGCCGCGGGGGCGCAGCTCGGCGGGCATGAACACCTCGATGGGGTCCTTGCCCATGACCTCTGCGGCCTCGATACCGAACTGCTCGGTGGCACGACGACTCCACTGGTCGACCAGCCCGTCAGGGCCGATCGAGAATGACGCGACCTTGATGTAGTCGTAGATCGAGCCGGGCGGACTGCTCTGCCACACCACACCGCTCGCCGTCTCAGGTATCTCGCTCACGCGACCCGTCCCCTCCAGCTCACCGCACCGGACCGGCCATGCCTGGCAGTATTCAGCACTACGGCCTCCGGCGGCACGGCGTTCACGATCACAGAGCGGTCTCGTTCACTTTGAGCCGAAAACGCGTTGATCGATGTCCCAACAGACTTCTAACCAGGCAGAGGCAGCTCGAACCACACCGTCTTGCCGGTCCTGCTGTGACGGGTGCCCCATCGCCGGGCGGTGACGGCCACAAGCTGGATTCCGCGCCCGCCTTCGTCATCGGGTCCTGCCGGGCGTTCCAGGGGCGGATCGGGAAGTGGGTCGCTGACTTCCACGAGGAGCGCGGAGCGGGGTGGGAGCAGGTCGCTGCTGCCCGGGCGGGCGCCCTCCCTGCTGGTGCCGTCCAAGCCGAGCCGGGCGAGGCGTACGCCGATCGGGCCGTACGCGTACCGAAGGGAGTTGGTCACAAGCTCGCTGACCAGCAGTTCGGTCACATCGCCGAGGCTGTCCAGATCCCAGCTACGCAACGTGTCGCGGACCGCGTGACGTGCGGCGCGAACGGCACCAGGCGCGCCAGGGAAGGTCCACTCGGCGACGTCGCCAAGGGTGTCGCTCACACCGATCACTTCCCACGGCCGAACGCGGTGACGGGACCACGTCTGATTCCGGAGCGTCAATCCACCCCATACCCGATATTCAGAACAACTACCGCAGAGGGGGACGTATGATGACGCGAATGGCGGACATGGTCAAGCAGGGGTCCAGCAGCGGCCAACGGCAGTGAGAGGACTCGCTCCAGAGGGGTGGAAGTGTCCTGGGTCGCTCCGGGCAGCAGCAGCGCCGCGGCATCGACCGCGGGACGGTCCTGGGGCAGCCAGTCCACGGCGTCCAGCTCATCGGGCGCGAGCCAGCGCAGCTCGTCGTGGTCTTCCAGCGGCTCGGGCTCGCCTCGCAGCAGCCGTGCCGTCCACACCTGGAGCACATAGCCGGGCCTGAGCGGCCATTCGCCGGGGACCCGCTCGATCGGCTCCGCCTCGACACCCAGCTCCTCGCGCAGCTCACGAACGAGCGCCTGCTCCGGGGTCTCGCCCGGCTCCAGCTTGCCGCCGGGCAGCTCCCAGCGACCGGCCAGTTCGGGCGGCGCGCTCCGGCGCGCGGCGAGCAGCAGTCCCCGCTCGTATACCGCCGCCGCCACCACGACCAGGGTTGTCACACGATCCGTCATACGCCGGAGCGTAACGCCCCAAGGCGCCGCCACCGCGCCGTGTGCGCGGGCTGGGACCAGACCGGACGGGGGTAAGAGGGGTACGGGCGACCTGGGTCTACGCCAGGTCCGGGGACGGCGTCGCCGACCCGAATCGCTCCACCCAGTAGAGCTGCTTGTGGCCGCGTGAGTCGAGACTGTCGACGATCTTCCGCGCTTCACCCTCGGTCGCATACCTGCCGACGCGATAGCGGTTGCCGTTGTCGTCCTGACGGATCACCAGCCAGGGAAGCAGCACCGCGCCGTCCTCGCTCATTGCGACCCTCCCGCCGCCTGCCTGCACACCTTCAACGATCCCCGGGAAACCGCACTCTGCATATGCCCGAGCTTACGCCTGACATTTACTCAGCGGTTACGTGTTCTCACAAAGAGGTACGGATCCGGCCAGGGACGGGCCGGAAGACGAGAGCGCACATGGCCGAGTGCGCCCCTCCCGGGCGGCCGCCGGAGCGGCCTCCCGTCCTCCGCCGGCCCTGCCCATGGCTCAGCGCACCGGCAGGTGGTACGAGATCCGGTAGCGGTCGGCCGGGACGACCACATCCGCCGTCTCCACCGCCCGGCCCGAGGCGTAGTACGTCCGCTGGATGACCATCACCACATGTCCGGGGACACCGCCGAGCGCCTGGAGCTCCTCCGCCAGCCCCGGGCGCGCGCTGACCTCCTCCGCCACGTTGTCCACCACGATGTCGATGGCGCCCATCCGCTCCACGACACCGCAACCGCCGAGCGGCCCCTCCTCGGGGAGCATCACCGGCGTGCGCCCGGTGATCGCGAGCGGCTCCCAGGACGTGGACAGCATCATGGCCTCGCCCGCGTCCCGGAACACATAGCGCGTACGCATCACCCGCTCGTCCGGGCCGATGCCCAGCCGGGCGGCGATGACGGTGCCCGCATCCGTCTGCTCACTGCTCGACTCCCACGTACCCCGGGCACCGTCCGCCGCCTGCTCCTGACGGAACGGACTGCCGCCGGACGCCAGCCGGAAGCCGGAGCGGGCGATCCGTCGGGGCACCGGCTGCTCCCGTACGTAGGTGCCCGATCCGGAACGGCCCTCGACAAGCCCCTCGGCCATCAGCACTTTGCGCGCTTCCAGCGCCACGGTGTCCGACACCCCGTACTCCTCGCGGATGCGGGCCTGCGAGGGTAGCCGGGTGCGCGGCGGCAGCGAACCGTTGGCGATCTTCCGTCGGAGATCACCCGCAACACGCAGATAGGCGGGCTGCTCACCGAATGTCACTGGCCACTCCCAACGGATTGACAGACAGCAACAGCGTGGCAACCGACGGTTGGCACCCGCAAGCATGGGCCAGAGCCTCACTGGAAGCAATGGCGCCTCTTCGCCCCGGGCTGCGTCCGCCTGCGTCCGGCCGCACCCGACAGGAGGGGCGGCCGCTCGGCGCGGCCACCCCTCCTCACTGCTCATCCGCTCAGGTCAGAACTGGAGACCCCAGGAGTCGATCTTCCCGGTGTCGTAGCTCGCGTTGTCGCTCACCCGCAGCTTCCACGTCCCGTTGGCGGCCTCGGACGAGGCGTTCACCGTGTACGTGGTGTTGATGTTGTCCGCGCTGCCGCCGGTGCTGTACGCCTTCAGCGTGTACGCGGTGCCGTCCGGGGCGATCAGCTGGACCTGGAGGTCACCGATGTAGGTGTGCACGATGCTGACCGGAACCTGGAGCGAACTCGGGGCGTTGCCCGAGACCCCGCTGACCGTGACGGAGGACTCCACCGTGGAGTTGTCGCTGATGGTGTAGTCCGCGGTGTTCTCGAACTTCGTGGTGCTGGGCGGGGTGGTCGTGCCGCCGCCGACGTACAGCAGGCGGTTCGGGGAGCCCGTACCGGCGCTGGTGACCTTGTTCTGGGTGGCCGCCGTCGTCAGGGCCGTCGAGACCTGGGCCGGGGTGGCCGACCGGTTGTCCGCCAGGTAGACCGCGGCGGCGCCGGCGACGTGCGGGGAGGCCATCGACGTACCGGAGATGGTGCTGGTGGCGCTGTCGCCGGTGTTCCAGGCGGAGGTGATGGACGAACCGGGCGCGAAGATGTCCAGCGAGCTGCCGTAGTTGGAGAAGCTGGAGCGCGCGTCGGAGCTCGTGGTCGAGCCGACGGTGATCGCCGCGGCCACCCGGGCCGGGGAGTAGCTGGACGCGTTGGCGCCGTCGTTGCCCGCCGCCACCACATAAGTGATGCCCGCGGCGATGGAGTTGCTCACGGCCGTGTCGATGGCGGTGTCGGCGCCGCCACCGAGGCTCATGTTGACGACCGCGGGCTTCACGGCGTTCTGGGTCACCCAGTCGATGCCCGCGACGACCTGCTCGGTGGTGCCGGAGCCCTCGTCGTCGAGCACCCGGACGCCGACGATCTTGGCCTTCTTGGCCACGCCGTAGGAGGTGCCGGCGACCGTCGCGGCGACATGCGTGCCGTGGCCGTTGCCGTCCTGGGCGGTGTAGTCGTTGTCGATGGCGTCGTAGCCGTAGGAGGCGCGGCCGCCGAAGTCGCTGTGGGTGATCCGGACACCGGTGTCGATGACGTACGCCGTGACGCCGCTGCCGGCCGACGCGGGGTAGGTGTAGACCGAGTTGACCGGCAGGGACTGCTGGTCGATGCGGTCCAGACCCCAGGACGGCGGGTTCGTCTGGGTGTCGTTGATCTTGAACACCCGGTTCTGCACCACGGACTTGACGTCCGGGTCCGCGGCGAACTTCTTCGCCTGCGCCTCGGTGAGCTGTACGGAGTACCCGTTCAGCGCGGAGCGGAAGGTCTTCTTGATCTTCGCACCGTATTCCGCGGCAAGGGCCTTGCCCGCCTTGGAACCGGCGTCGGCGGCGGAGTCGTCAAGGGTGACGATGTAGCTGCCGGCGATGGTGCCAGGCGCACCCGCGTTCTGGATGACGCCTTCCGGTGCCGGCTCGACCGCGGTCGCCGGGGAGGCTGAGGCGGCGCCGAGCGTGAGGGCGGCGACGGCTATGGCGCTGGCCGCGGACAGTCTTCGCCGGGCATGACGCATCACGTACATGTGAGGGGTCCTCCTCATCGGTCCTGCTCTGTGGGGGAGGCGGACACCGCAAATAAGACATGCTCATGACAACCCAAGGGGAATGAGCGGGGACTGCCTCATCTACGCGCGGTGACTGCCGACCGAAAGATTGGCGGATCTTCAGGGTTCCCACAAGAGGTTCGGCGGTGGATTAACACGCACGACACACAAGTGCCATCGTGAATCACATGACGGAGTACCAATGTCCCATGTGCGGCGTTCAGTCCCCGGTGGAGACGGCTCCCTGGTGCTGTCCCCGGTGCCGAGGCCCATGGGACCTCGTCTTCTCGCCGCCCCCGGTGCCGCTCGCCTCGCTGCCGGCGCGCGTCAACTCGCTCTGGCGCTACGAGGAGGCCCTGCCGCTGCCCGCCGGCCCGGCACGCGCCGCGGTCTCCCTGGGCGAGGGGCGCACCCCGCTCGTACCGCTCTCGGACACCGTCACGGCCAAGCTCGACTTCCTGATGCCCACCCTGTCCTTCAAGGACCGCGGCGCGGTGCTGCTCGCCGAGCTGGCGCGACGGTTGAAGCCCGGCCGGGTGATCGCCGACAGCAGCGGAAACGCGGGCACGTCGATCGCCGCGTACTGCGCCCGCGCGGGACTCGACTGCACCGTCCACGTACCCGCCGGGACCTCTCCCAAGAAGCTCCAGCAGATCGGCGCCCACGGCGCGCGTACGGAACTCGTCCCCGGCGACCGCGAGGCGGCGGCACAGGTGGCCCGCGCGGTCGCCGGGGAGAAGGGCGTCTTCTATGCCTCACATGTCTTCAACCCGTACTTCCTGCACGGGACCAAGACCTATGTCTACGAAATCTGGGAGGACCTCGGCGGTCGGCTGCCGGAGGCTCTCGTACTACCGGTCGGCAACGGAACCCTCCTGCTGGGCGCGGCGCTCGCGATCGGCGAACTCCGCGCCCACGGCCTGCTCACGGAGCAGCCCGCCCTGCTCGCCGTCCAGGCGGCAGCCGTCTCCCCGCTGGCCTTCGCATTCCGCGCGGGCGCGGACGACGTGCTCGCCCCGGCTTCCACCACCCGCACCCTCGCCGAGGGCATCGCCATCCCGCACCCGCCCCGCGCCCGCCAGATCCTCACAGCCGTACGCGCCGGCGGCGGCGACTTCCTCACGGTGACGGAGGACCAGATCCGCACCGCCCAACTGGACCTCGCCACCCGCGGCCTCTACGTCGAGCCCACCGCCGCGGCCTGCTGGGCCGCGGTTCGCACCGACGGCCTCGGCGGACGCACCGCGGTGCTGCCGCTGTGCGGTGCGGGGCTGAAGTCGGGCCTCGCGGCGACGGCGTAGCCGGACGTCAGACGTTGAAGCGGAACTCCACCACGTCCCCGTCCTGCATCACGTACTCCTTGCCCTCCATGCGCGCCTTGCCCGCCGCACGGGCGTCGGCGACCGAACCCGTGGTCACCAGGTCGGCGAAGGAGATCACCTCGGCCTTGATGAAGCCCTTCTGGAAGTCGGTGTGGATGACACCGGCGGCCTCAGGGGCCGTCGCGCCCTTCTTGATGGTCCAGGCGCGGGACTCCTTGGGGCCTGCCGTGAGGTAGGTCTGGAGGCCCAGGGTGTTGAAGCCGACGCGGGCCAGGGTGGCGAGACCGGGCTCGTCGGCGCCGACGGACTGGAGGAGTTCCATCGCGTCCTCCTCGTCCAGCTCCGCGAGGTCCGCCTCCAGTTTGGCGTTGAGGAAGATGGCCTCGGCGGGGGCGACCAGGGCGCGCTGTTCGTTCTTGAAGGTCTCGTCCACGAGCTCGTCCTCGTCCACGTTGAAGACGTAGAGGAACGGCTTGGTGGTGAGGAGGTGGAGGTCGTGCAGCAGCTCCGCCTTCTCGCTGCCCTGGACGATGCCCTGGGAGAAGAGGGTGTCGCCCCGCTCCAGGATTTCCTTGGCGGCCTCGACCGCCGCGACCTTGGGGGCCACGTCCTTCTTGATGCGGGCTTCCTTCGCCAGGCGCGGCAGGACCTTCTCGATGGTCTGGAGGTCCGCGAGGATCAGCTCGGTGTTGATGGTCTCGATGTCGTCCTTGGGCGAGACCTTGCCGTCGACGTGGACGACGTTCTCGTCCTTGAAGGCGCGGATGACCTGGCAGATCGCGTCGGACTCGCGGATGTTCGCCAGGAACTTGTTCCCGAGGCCCTCGCCCTCGCTCGCGCCGCGGACGATTCCGGCGATGTCGACGAAGTCGACGGTCGCGGGGAGGACCCGCTGGGAGCTGAAGATCTCGGCGAGCTTGGTGAGCCGGGTGTCGGGGACGCCGACGACTCCGACGTTGGGCTCGATCGTGGCGAACGGGTAGTTGGCCGCCAGCACGTCGTTCTTGGTCAGGGCGTTGAACAGGGTCGACTTGCCGACATTCGGCAGTCCGACGATTCCGATCGTGAGCGACACGTTGGCGACTTCCTGGGTGAGGACTGGCGGCGGGCCGGGGGCCCGGCCCCGGGTGGGCCGATCCACCAGTTTACGGGCGCGTCAGCGGGGCCGACGACGGGAAGCGGGGGAAGCCCTCGTGAGGCTCTCGCGTACGAGCGGGGCACGGGTTTGCGTCGAACTCATGGCCAAGGTCACCCAAAGGGCGTGTCTTGTGGCGGAACCCTCATGCAATGAGACCTACGTTTGATCCGTGGAGCATAGGACAGGTCCCTCGCAGCAGCGGCCACGGCCGCAGGCCCCTCTTTCCGGGCAGGGCGCCCTCATCGAGGGTGCCTCGGTGTACCGGGTCACGGCACGGCCGGGCAGCTCGGACCGGCCAGGGCGCTCGGGTCGGCCGGGGCGTACCGTCAGGCCGGGCGGCGGGCAGCCGAAACGGCCCGCCCCCAGGCCGGGGCGTCCGGCGCCGCCGGTCCTGCTCGCGCTGCGCAGGCTGCCGAACCCCCGGTTGACCGGTCTCGGCGCCGGGCTCTTCGCCTCCACCGCCATGCTGCTGATCGGTGCGCTGGACGAGCTGCTGCTGGGCGGCTCGCCACTGGTGTACGGCCTGCTCTTCCTACCGGTCAGCGCTCTGACCGCGCTGTGGGTACGCAAGGCCGACCTGGTCACGGCGCCGATCAGTGTGCCGATCGCGTTCACCGTCGGCGTCATCCCGATCGCGGGCGGCGTGGGCGGCTACGGGGGCCACATCATGGCGGTGGTGACGGCGCTGGCCGTCAACGCGGGCTGGCTCTACGGCGGCACCCTGGTCGCGGGAGTGATCACGACCGTGCGGAAGATCCGGCTGATGCGTCGTGCTCCCGCTCCGCGGCCGGCGCCCCGCAAGGCCGACGGCCGCCCGGGGCAGGCACTGCGGCACCCGGGCGGTCGGCACTGACCGGCGGCTAGCGTCGGGCCGCGGCCATCGCCGCGCCCACGATGCCCGCGTTGTTCTGGAGCTGGGCAGGGACGATCTCCGCCCGCACGTGCTTGATGAGCGGCAGGAACTTCTCCGCCTTGCGGCTCACGCCGCCGCCGATGATGAACAGCTCGGGCGAGAAGAGCATCTCCAGATGCTCCAGGTACTTCTGGACGCGGCGCGCCCAGTGCTCCCAGCTCAGTCCTTCGTCGTCCTTGACCTTGGTCGACGCGTGCTTCTCCGCCTCGTGGCCGTTCAGCTCCAGATGGCCGAGCTCGGTGTTGGGAACGAGGCGGCCGTCGACGAACAGGGCGCTGCCGATGCCGGTGCCGAAGGTCAGCAGCATCACGACGCCCTTGCGGCCGCTGCCGGCGCCGAAGGTCATCTCCGCGACCCCCGCGGCGTCGGCGTCGTTGAGCACGGTGACCGGGAGGCCGAGCTTGTCGCCCAGCAGCTTGCCACCATCCGTGTCGATCCAGCTCTTGTCGACGTTGGCGGCCGTTCGAATGACCGATCCGGTGACCACGCCTGGGAACGTGATCCCGACCGGGCCCGACCAGCGGAAGTGGCGTACCACCTCGGCAACGCCGTCGGGGCCCCCCCCCCGGGGGGGGGGGGGGGGGGTGTTTCGGGTTTTGGGGCGGTGGGACAGTGGGGCG
>NZ_JBHXFA010000127.1:0-3793 GCF_042724175.1 Streptomyces sp. NPDC127084 | reverse complement strand
CCCCTGGTAAGGTTCGCCCGACCGGGCCCGACCCGCGGATGTGGCCAACCACCTCGCCACCGCCGCCGGCCACCCCGTCTGGCGGGGCCGGATGCGGTGTGAGCACTTTGTGGCGCGGTTCCGCGAGGTCGCCGCGCTCCAGGTCCACAGGAGCGCCCTTGATTCCCGATCCGCCGATGTCCACTCCGAAGACGTTCATGGACACAACGTTACGAGGAACCGCTGACAGTTACTCCTCGACAAGCGAAGCGGCCTCGGATCGGAGGTCGCGGCGGAGTTCCTTGGGGAGGGAGAAGGTGAGGGACTCGTCGGCGGTCTTGACGATCTCCACGTCCTCGTAGCCGCGCTGGGCGAGCCACTCCAGGACCTCCTCGACCAGCACCTCCGGGACCGACGCGCCGGAGGTGACCCCCACAGTGCCGACGCCGTCCAGCCAGGACTCGTCGATCTCATGGGCGAAGTCGACCAGGTGGGAGGCCTTGGCCCCGGCGGTCAGGGCGACCTCGACCAGGCGCACCGAGTTCGAGGAGTTGCGCGAGCCGACGACGATCACCAGGTCGGCCTGGGCGCTCATCTCCTTGACCGCGATCTGGCGGTTCTGCGTCGCGTAGCAGATGTCGTCGCTCGGCGGGGAGACCAGCAGCGGGAACTTGGTCTTCAGCTTGTCGACCGTTTCCATCGTCTCGTCCACGGAGAGCGTGGTCTGGGAGAGCCAGACGACCTTCGAGGGATCGCGGACCTCGACCTTGTCCACATCGCTGGGTCCGTCGACCAGGGTGATGTGGTCAGGTGCCTCGCCGGTGGTGCCGATGACCTCCTCGTGGCCCTCGTGGCCGATGAGGAGGATGTCGAAGTCCTCGTCGGCGTAGCGGATGGCTTCCTTGTGGACCTTGGTCACCAGGGGGCAGGTCGCGTCGATGGTGGCGAGCTTCCGCTCGGCGGCCTCTTCGTGCACGATCGGCGCCACGCCGTGCGCCGAGAACATGACGATCGAGCCTTCGGGCACCTCCGCCGTGGTGTCGACGAAGATCGCGCCCTTCTTCTCCAGGGTCTGTACGACGTACTTGTTGTGGACGATCTCGTGGCGCACGTAGACCGGGGCGCCGTACTGCTCCAGGGCCTTCTCCACGGCGATCACGGCACGGTCCACGCCCGCGCAGTAGCCACGGGGAGCGGCGAGCAGGACGCGGCGGGCGTTCGTTGCAGTCATGCGTCCCATCGTAAGGGCGGCCGCCGGAGGGCGGTGAGCGCCCACAGGGCTGAAGGAGGCGTGCGGGCGGCATGTCGGTATGTGCCGCATATGCCGTGCGGGCCTGTGGGGTTCGGCGCTGTCGGTGGGTGCCGATACGCTCGCGGGCATGGGTCTCACTACGTCAGCCGAAGCCCCGGTACCTGTCGGCGAGGTGTCGCGGCTCATCGGCGGGTGGATCGACCGGCTCGGCGCCGTGTGGGTGGAGGGTCAGATCACCCAGCTTTCCCGTAGGCCCGGCGCGGGGGTCGTGTTCATGACCCTGCGCGATCCCTCGTACGACATCTCGGTGAGCGTCACCTGCTACCGCCAGGTGTTCGACGCCGTCGCCGATGTCGTGTCCGAGGGTGCCCGGGTGGTGCTCCTCGCCAAGCCGGAGTGGTACGCCCCGCGCGGCCAGCTCTCGCTGCGGGCGGCGGAGATACGGCCGGTGGGCATGGGTGAGCTGCTCGTACGGCTGGAGCGGCTGAAGCGGGCGCTGGGCGCCGAAGGGCTCTTCGACCGCGACCGGAAGAAACCGCTGCCGTTCCTGCCTCAGCTGGTCGGTCTGGTCTGCGGCCGGGCGTCCGCCGCCGAGCGCGACGTGCTGGAGAACGCACGGCGCCGCTGGCCTGCCGTGCGGTTCGAGGTGCGCAATGTGGCTGTGCAGGGCGTGCGCGCCGTGTCGCAGGTGGTCCAGGCGGTGCGGGAGCTGGACTCACTGCCGGACGTGGACGTGATCATCGTGGCGCGCGGCGGCGGGAGTGTGGAGGATCTGCTGCCGTTCTCGGACGAGCAGCTGATCCGGACGGTGGCGGACTGCCGCACACCGTTGGTGTCGGCGATCGGGCATGAACCGGACTCGCCGCTGCTGGACCTGGTCGCGGATCTACGGGCCTCGACGCCGACGGACGCGGCGAAGAAGGTCGTACCGGATGTCGGCGAGGAGCTGGAGCGGGTACAGGTGCTGCGCGACCGGGCGCTGCGGATGGTCCAGGGGCAGATCGAGCGTGAGGAGCGGGGGCTCGCACACGCGCTCGCCCGGCGTTCGATGGAGCATCCGCACCGCATCGTGGAGGAGCGCGAGCACGAGACGGAGGCGCTGGCGGCGAGGAGCCACCGCGTCCTCGGGCACCTGCTGGACCGCGCCGAATCCGAGCTGAGGCACACCCGCGCCAGGGTCCTCGCCCTGTCCCCCGCGGCCACGCTGGAGCGGGGGTACGCGGTACTCCAGCGGCGGGACGGCGCGGTGGTGCGGGCGGCCGGCGAGGTCTCGGCGGACGAGGAGCTGCGGGCCAGGGTCGCGGAAGGCGAGTTCCCGGTCACTGTCGGACCCCGCACTTAGGGTGGAGCGCATGACGGCGGAGACGGACGAGAGCGCGGGCCACGCAGTGGACGCGGAGGGGATGCCCGGCATGGGGGGTTCGGACGGCTCGGCGGGCCCGGGCTCGCTGGGGTACGAGCAGGCGCGTGACGAGCTGATCGAGGTCGTACGCAAGCTGGAGGCCGGGGGCACCACCCTCGAGGAGTCCCTGGCGCTGTGGGAGCGGGGCGAGGAGCTGGCGAAGGTGTGCCGCCGCTGGCTGGAGGGGGCCCGGGCCCGGCTGGACGCGGCCCTGGCGGACCGGCGGCCGGATGGAGGCGACGGCGACGGGGCCGGTGAGGACGACTCGGCGGTCTGAGTCCCGAGTCGCGACCGCCCGCCCAATATTTAGTTGAAAGTTGTGTGAGTCGACTCACCCGGCCCTCGATTTAGTTGAAAGTTCATCCAACTTGGTCGTACGGTCGTCCGCGTACCTGACACCCTCAGCACATCCGGAAGGTATGCCGATGTCTCTCGTACTCGACACCGCAGCCCAGGACCTCCTGTTCCGTGAGGCCCGCACCGCCAGCACTTTCACCGACGAGCCGGTGACCGAAGAGCAGATGCAGGCCATCTACGACCTGGTGAAGTTCGGCCCGACGGCCTTCAACCAGACGCCCCTGCGCATCGTCCTGGTCCGTTCAGCCGAGGCCCGCGCACGCCTGGTGCCGTACATGTCCGAGGGCAACCAGGCCAAGACCGCCGCCGCTCCGCTGGTCGCGATCCTCGCCGCCGACAACGAGTTCCACGAGGAGCTGCCCTCGCTGCTTCCGCACTTCCCGCAGGCCAAGGACATGTTCTTCGCGGAGCGTCCGGCGCGCGAGCGCTCCGCCGCGCTGAACGCGGTGCTCCAGGCCGCCTACTTCATCGTGGGCGTCCGCGCCGCGGGCCTGGCCGCGGGGCCGATGACGGGAGTGGATTTCGCCGGTCTCCAGAAGGAGTTCCTGGACGACGACCACACCCCTCTGATGGTGGTCAACATCGGCAAGCCGGGCGAGAACGCCTGGTTCCCGCGTTCGCCGCGGCTGTCCTTCGACGAGGTCGTCACCACCGTCTGACGGTCGACAGAGCGCCGCAGGCGGAGTGACGACGAGGCCGCCGGCACCCGAGCGCATGCCCTCCGCGGTGGGTTACCAGCCGACCCTGGCGGACGAGATGGGTGTGCTCCAGGAGCGCATCACGTCGACCCGTGGTCACTCGAT
>NZ_JBHXFA010000126.1:8145-22742 GCF_042724175.1 Streptomyces sp. NPDC127084 | reverse complement strand
GCCGCCGGGCGCCCGCCATTTCCCTTGTCGACAAAACAACGTGTGCGGTTACTTCTCCTGCTGCTTGCGCCAGCGGATGCCCGCCTCGAGGAAGCCGTCGATCTCGCCGTCCAGCACCGACTGGGGATTGCCCACCTCGTGCTCCGTACGCAGGTCCTTGACCATCTGGTACGGGTGCAGGACATACGAACGCATCTGGTTGCCCCAGGAGTTGCCGCCGTCGCCCTTGAGTGCGTCCATCTTGGCCTGCTCCTCCTGGCGGCGGCGCTCAAGGAGCTTGGCCTGGAGGACGTTCATCGCGCTCGCCTTGTTCTGGATCTGGGAGCGCTCGTTCTGGCAGGAGACCACGATGCCGGTCGGGATGTGGGTGATGCGGACCGCGGAGTCCGTGGTGTTGACTCCCTGGCCGCCCGGACCGGACGCGCGGTAGACGTCCACTCGCAGCTCGGACTCGTCGATCTCGACATGGTCTGACTGCTCGACGACCGGAAGCACCTCGACACCGGCGAAGGAGGTCTGGCGGCGGCCCTGGTTGTCGAACGGAGAGATACGGACCAGGCGGTGGGTGCCCTGCTCGACAGAGAGCGTGCCGTAGGCATACGGCGCCTTGACCACAAAGGTGGTCGACTTGATGCCGGCCTCTTCCGCGTACGAGGTCTCGTAGACCTCCGTGCCGTAACCGTGGCGCTCCGCCCAGCGCAGGTACATGCGCTGGAGCTGCTCGGCGAAGTCCGCGGCGTCGACGCCGCCCGCCTCGGCGCGGATGTTGACCAGGGCCTCGCGCTCGTCGTACTCACCGGACAGGAGGGTGCGGACCTCCATCTCGTCCAGCGCCTTGCGGACGGCCTCCAGCTCGGTCTCGGCTTCCGCGCGGGTGTCCGGGTCGTCCTCGGCCTCGGCGAGCTCGAAGAGCACTTCGAGATCGTCGATGCGCCCGCGCAGTGCCTCCGCCTTGCGGACCTCGGCCTGGAGGTGCGAGAGCCTGCTGGTGATCTTCTGCGCCGCCTCGGGGTCGTCCCACAGGGACGGTGCCGCCGCCTGCTCCTCGAGCGCGGCGATGTCTGCCCTCATCCTGTCGAGGTCCAGGACGGCCTCGATCGACCCCATGGTCGAGGAGAGGGACTTCAGCTCTTCGGATACATCGACGACTGCCACGGGACCAGCGTAACGGCTGGCCGGGCCGTACCGTCCCGCCCGTCCTGGACAAGGGGAGACAAAGGGGCGACAAAGCGGACGCTACGGCTGTGACGGGGCCGACTGCTTCGAGTCCCGGGGTGGTACGCCCTCGTCGTCGCCGTCCGCGGCAAGCCAGCTACCGGCCCCGATCGCCGCCGCGAGCACGAGCCCCGCGACACCGAGGGTGATCCGGCGCCTGCGGACAGCCTCCGCCTTGTGGCGGGCGGAGCCGGGGCGGCGCTGCCCCGGGGTACGCGGGGCGCGGGCCGTACCGCGGGCGCCGCCCGCGAGCTCGTCCGGGCCCGGGACGCGCATGGAGGTGTGGGTGTCCCGGTTGGAGTCGGTGGCCGCGCCGGGAACCAGCGGGACAGCCGCCCTGCGGGGTGCGCTGGAGACGGCGGGATAGGGGGAGTCGGCGTCGGCTCCGGCGTCGAAGGGCGGCTCGGCGTCCGGCTCGTCCACATCGAGTGGGGGCATGCCCTTCAGCATCGGCTGGAGCTCACGCAGCCGCGCCGCGAGCTCGGACGCGCGCAGCCGGGAGGCGGGCGCCTTGGCCAGGCACTGCACGATCAGCTGCCACAGCTCGTCGGGGATACCCGGCAGGGGCACCACGGTCTCGGTGACATGCCGGCGCAGTACGGCCCCCGGGTGACCGCCGCCGAACGGGGTGAAGCCCGCGAGCAGCTCGTAGAGCACCGTCGCGAGGGCGTAGATGTCGACGGCGGCGCGGGGCGGCAGGCCCTCCACGATCTCCGGGGCCAGATAGTCGGGTGTCCCGATGATCCGAGTGGCCCGAGTGCGGCGCGGGGTGTCGATCAGCTTGGCGACGCCGAAGTCGGTGAGCAGCGCGGGGTGGGAGCCGCCGGGTCCGAGCGGGCCCTCCATGTCGAGCAGGATGTTCTCCGGCTTGACGTCGCGGTGGACCACACCGGCGGCATGGGCGGCGGCGAGGCCCTCGGCGACGTCGGCGGCGATGGCCACCGCGGCGGCTGGCGCGAGCCGCCGCTCCCGGTCGAGGCGGGTACGCAGATCGGTTCCGCGGACGAGGTCCATCACCAGGGCGAGGTCATTGCCGTCCACGACGAGGTCATGGACGCCGACGACCCGCGGGTGGTCGAGCCCGAGCAGCGCCGTACGCTCCCGGACGAAGCGCCCGACGAGCTCCTCGTCGGAGGCCAGGTCCTCACGCAGCAGCTTGATGGCGACGGGGCCTTCGGGCCCCTCGCCAAGCCACACCGTGCCGGCGCTGCCCCGCCCGAGGATCTGGTGGGCGGTGTACCGGCTGCCGATATTCCGTGCCAAAACTGCTCCCTCAGCGGCTGGCGTTGCCCACAAACTACGCGGGTATCGGGGTGTTCAGTGCCCCGAATGGCGCCGGCCGTCACTTCTGCGGGGCTATTTCCCCCGTGCAAGCACCGCAGAAAGTCGACATAGCGACAGGGTCGCCGACTGGGAGGGTCATTGACCGGGGGTACCCGTGCCTCCGGTTCCCGGGTCCGAGCCGACCAGCTCTTCAATGAAGTCGGTCACCTTGCCGATTCCGTCACCGATGGTGTTCCAGTAGCTCTTGCCGGTGCCGATCCAGTCCTGGAGCGGGGTGAGTTCCCAGATCAGCCAACCCGCGACGAACAGCAGCACGAGAGTGAACAGACAGCCCTTGAGGCAGCCGAGGCCGGGGATCCGCATCGGGTTGGCGCTGCGCTGCCGAGGAGGGCGCGGTTCACGCTGCGGGCGCTGGGCGGGCCGCTGAGGCTGTTGAGGCGGCGGTGGCTGCGGCGGGGCGTACTGCTGCCGCTGCGGGACGTAGTCCTGAGGCGCGGCGGGGGCGTACTGCTGCGGAGGGGGCGCGTACCGCTGTCCGCGCTGCGGCTGCCCCTGGGGGCGCGGTCCGGGCCGCTGCGGGGGCTGATGCGGCGGCGCCTGGCGCTGCGGGCGGCGGCGCAGCGGGTCCTCGCTCGGGTCCAGGTACTGGACCTGGGTCTGCTCGTTGCGGTCCCGGGCCGCCTGCAGTTGGGACTGCCAGGGGTGGGCGTCGTCGGGCCCGGCACCCTGGGGAACGGGCGGCATGACTGCGGTCGGATCGGCGGCGCCGCTTGACGCGCCGGTGTGCGGGAGCACGCTGGTGGCGGCCCCCGGGTCGTACTGCGCGGCGTTGGTCGGCAGCACCTGGGTAGGGTCGCCGGCACCCGGCATCTGCGGGACGGCGGCGGGATCGGGGTCGGGTGCGAGCAGCACGCCGACGCCCTCCGCGGCCTCGATCTGCGCGGGCGTGGAGTGCACACCGATTCCGGCGGCCACGGTACGAAGCCCGCGGGCGAGGTTCTCGGCGCTGGGCCGCTCACCCGGCTCCTTACGCAGGCAGCGCTCTATGACCGTCCAGAGCGGGCCCGGGACGGTGGAGGGGCGGCGCGGCTCTTCGCTCAGATGGCGGTGCAGCACTTCGAGTGCCGTGCCGCCGGCGAACGGCGGACGGCCGGTGACCAGCTCGTACAGCAGGATTCCAGCGCCGTAGATGTCGACGGCCGAGGTCTGCGGACGGCCTTCGGCGGATTCGGGGGCCACATAGGCGGGTGTGCCGACGAACTCGTGCGTACGGGTCAGGCCGGGGGAGTCCGCGAGCCGCGCGATACCGAAGTCGGTGAGCATCGGGTGCATCTCGCCCGCCCGCTCGGCGAGCAGGACGTTCGCGGGCTTGAGGTCGCGGTGCACCACGCCGTCGGTGTGGCTGGCGGCGAGCGCGTCCGCGATCTGCGCCGTGAGCAGACAGGCTCCCACAGGCGAGAAGGGGCCGTTCTCCCGGAGGTAGCGGTGCAGGTCGGGACCCTCGACCAGATCCATCACCAGAGCGAGCAGATCGCCCTCGACCACGAGGTCGCGGGTGCGGACGATGTTCGGGTGGGTGAGCCGGAGCAGCACGGAGCGCTCGCGCAGGAAGCGCATCACCACGTCCGCGTCGTTCGCCAGCTCTTCCTTGAGGACCTTGATCGCCACGGTCTCACCCGGCTGGCCGGCGACGGCCGCCTCGGCTCCCGCGGTCTCGCGCTGGCGGGCTCGCCAGACGGTGCCCGTGGCGCCGCGGCCGAGCGGTTCCTCGAGCAGGTACTTGCTGCCTACCGGCCGCACGTCATGCGCTCCCTGCTGATCGTGGTACGTGGTTCTGGTCGTACGAGTCGTGTGTAGTAACGGGGTGGTACGGGTGGTATGGGTGGTACTGGCCACACTGACCCCCGACCATGTGTCCGACCCACTGTAGTGCCGCCGATCGGGTCACCGGCGGGCTCACCGGATGTGATGCGTGGGCCAGGTAAGACGCGCCCCGGCGGCCGGTGGTTGCCAGGTCAGCGAGAGCCGACGGCTCGCGCCACCGCCGCGTCGACCACCGAACGACTGTCCCAATGACAGCAGAGGCGATCCCAACCAGGAACTTTTGCACCCAGAGCCGACCAATCAAGATCACTTGAGGCCGGGTGGCGGGCGAGTTGTCAGTGGCAGGTGCGAGGATGCCTCCAGCACGGCGTGTGGGGTGGGGAGCGCTCAGCGCCGTGCCGACCTGCCGGGTGGGGGGATTCACAAGGCCGCTTCCCCTGCCGGGCACCCCGCGCAGAAGGGACCGCTGACGGCGATGCAGATCCGGCTGACCGTCCTCGCGCCGCGCAGCGGCCAGTCCACACCGCCTGTTCCGTCCGGCTCAGTCGGCTCGTCCACACCGCCTGCGGCGGGTGAGGAGGCCGGCGCCTCCCTGCCGTCCGGCGCGCGGCCCGGCTCGGCGCCCGCGCCGGACGGGGCGAGACGGGCCTGCGACGTCCTCGTCACCGCTCCCGCCGGTACGGCACTGGCGGCGGTGGCCTCCTCACTCGCGGCGGCCGTGGCCGGGCAGGACGTCGGCCAGGCCGTGCTCTACGCGGGCGGGGAGCGGCTGGACGCCCAGCGCTGCGCACTGGGCGAGCCTCCGCTGGTGGACGGAGCCGTGCTGGCGCTTCAGAGCCCTGTCGAGAACGGCGCGAGCGGCGCGAGCGGCGAGGTCGAAGCGGCGGCCCGGCTCCATGTGGTCGCGGGGCCGGACGCGGGCGGTGTGCATCTGCTGCACAGCGGTCGGATAGTGATCGGACGAGCGGCCGAGGCGGATGTCCCCCTTGACGACCCCGACGTCTCACGGCTCCACTGCGCGGTGACCGTCGCCGACGACGGCCGGGTCACCGTCGCCGACCTCGGCTCCACCAACGGCACCACGCTGGACGGCTCCCCCGTGGGCTCAGCCGCGGTCAGGATCTCCCCCGGAGCCCTGCTGCGCCTGGGTGAGTCCACACTGCGGCTCGCTCCGACGACCGCGCCGGAGGCGCTGACGACCACTCCGGACGGCGAGGGGCACCTGCGTGTGCGCGGGCAGGAGCACGCGCAGGAGCGCCCGGCTCGGGGGCGGCGGCCCGTGCCGTCCTGGGTCCGGGACGAGGCGGCGGCCCCGGGTCGGCTCCGGGGGCCCGGCGAACCGCTGGAGACGCACGAGCCGCACGAACCTTCGGCGGGAGTGGGCGAGGAAGTCGAGGCGGGTGCCCGGACCGGGGCAGGAGCGGGCGGGCCGCACGGCGACACCACCCACGGCAGCGGCATCTGGACGGTCCCGGCGGAGCCAGGATCCACGCCTGCCGAGCCCGGAGCCACGGCTGCCGGCGAGGGAAGCCGGGGCCGGGATGAGAGCGGGGCCCGACGGCGTGGCATAGGAGCCTGGGCCCGACGGCTCACCGGTGGACGGGGCATGGCCGGCACCGAGGGCGCGACCGCGTCCGGGGAGCCGGTGGCAGCCGCCGCCACCCCCCTGGTGGAGACCTGGCCCGACCCCGCCGCCGTACTGCTCACCGCGCTGGGCCCCGGCCCTCGGCTGTGGGAGCGTGATCCCGGGCACCCGGAGGAGTTCGTCGTACGACTCGGCACGGTGGACCGCGCGGACACGCCGTCCGTGCCGGTCACCGTGGGGCTACGGGAAGCCGGATCGCTCGGTCTCGCGGGGCCCCGGTCACGGCTCAGTGGGCTCGCCAGATCCGTCGTGGCCCAGTTGGCGGCACTGCACGCGCCCACGGGTCTGGAGCTCGTGCTGGTCAGCGCGGACCGTGCGAGGTCGCTGGAAGAGCGCAAGCGGGACTGGGGCTGGCTCGGCTGGCTGCCGCATCTGCGTCCCGCGCGCGGGCAGGACTGCCGGCTCCTCGTCGCGTTCGACCGCGACCAGGCCGCCGCCCGGACCGCTGAGCTGACCCGGCGGCTGGACGAGGGACCCCTCGGAGCCGGCTGGCCGAGCGCCGACCGCCGCGCCGTGGACGAGGCAGCCGCACGGCACACCGGGCCGCGCACCGTGCTGCTGCTGGACGGCGACCCCGGTTCGGCGGCGCTCCGGGAGACCACGGCACGGCTGGCCGGAGCCGGGGCGGCCGCGGGCATCCATGTGATCTGCCTGGCCGAGACCCCGGCCGCCTCTCCGTCGTCGCCGGTCGCGGCCACGTACGAGGAGGCCTGCGCGGCGTCCCTCGCCTTCCGCGAGTGCGGGGCGGTCGCGCTGCTGAGCGGTGATGTGGCGACAGCGCTGCGGCTGCTGCGTACGGCGGGCGGGCAGCCCGTGGGGCACGGCACGGTCGCTGCCGTGGACGCGGTCTCCGCTGCCTGGGCCCAGCGCTTCGCCCGGGCACTCGCGCCGTTGCGTGCCGCGGAAGGACGGCAAGGCGGGAGTGCGGACGGCCAGAGTGCCCCACCTGTGGCGTCGCCGCTGCCGCGGTCGGCGCGGCTGCTGGACGAGCTGGGCCTGGCCAGGGCCACGCCCGCCTCTCTGATGGCCCGCTGGGCATCGGCCTCAGCCGGCACCGCGGTACTGGGCGCGGGCTCGCGCGGACCGCTCGCGGTCGACCTGGTCAACGACGGTCCCCATCTGCTGATCGAGGGGCCGGCCGGCAGCGGCCGTACGGAGCTGCTGCGCGCCGTCGCCGCTTCACTCGCCGCCGCGGGCCGCCCGGACGAGCTCGGTCTGCTGCTCGTGGACGGCGCGGGCGGGGAGCGGGGCGAGGGGCTTGCCGCCTGTATGGATCTGCCCCATGTCGGCGAGCATCTGGTCGCGTCGGAGCCGGTCCGGATGCGGGCGTTCGCTCAGGCACTCGGCGGGGAGCTGAAGCGGCGCGCCGAGCTGCTGGACGGCGAGAGCTTCCTGGAGTGGCAGACGCGGCGTGAGGTCTCGGGGCGGCTGGTGGGCCAGCGCAGGCCGGGCCAGACCGGCGGCGGCCCCCGTGGTGGCGACGACACCCCTGGCAGCGGTGCGCCGACGGGCGGACAGACCGGGGCGGCGGCTTCCCCGGCTCCCGCCTCTTCTCCCGCTTCCTCCTCTGCGCTGTCCCGGCTGGTCGTGCTCGTCGACGACTACGACGCGCTGGTCGCCCCCGCACTCGGCAGCCCCGGTCGGCCCGCCGCGGGATCCGTCGTACGGGCGCTGGAGGCCGTGGCCAGGGACGGAGAGCGGCTCGGTGTCCATCTGGTCGCCACATCCGCGCGTCCGGACCGTACGGCGGACACCCGGCTGGCGCGCGATGTCCGGCTGCGGGTGGAGCTCGACGCCCCCGCGGTGGCACCCGGCCCGGATGACGCGGCCCCGGGCCGTGGTCGCCTGACTCGTCCGGACGGTGCAGTCGCACCGTTCCAGGCGGGCCGGGTGACGGGCCGCATCCCCCGTACGGCGACCCAGCGGCCCACCGTGGTGGAGCTGGAGTGGGAGCGGATGGGTGACCCGCCCGCCCGTCGCCCGGTCCGTGAGCTGGGCAACGGCCCCACCGACCTGGCTTTGCTGGCCAGCGCCCTGGACCGGGCGGCCCGCTCGGTCGACGCCACCCGGCTCCCCCGGCTGACCTCGTCCCGCGCCTGAGACGTCCGGCGGCGGCGCGGGGCGCCTGACCCTACGTCACGAGGGCATCACGATCGGCCGCTTGACGGCGATGGCGCTCTTGCCTCCCCTGGGCACCGGGCGTAGACCTGACTGCACGGGACGGAAGCGGTGCTGCCTGCGTCACGGCCGGGCACGCCCTCCGGAAGGCGTACGGCAGAGACGGGGCAGTGATGCGCTCAACGCGGAAAATCGCACGTGGTCGTACGCACCGGGGCACCGGCTCCGCTGGGGTGGTCCGCAGGTCCCCCGGGCCGGCCAGGGCAGCCGCCGCCCTCGTCGCCTTGGGCGTGCTCGCGCTCACCGGATGCGGCGGTGACGGGGAAGGCGGTAGCGGCGCACCGGAGAAGACCGGCGGCGACTCGGCCGCCACGGTCCGGCTGCCCAGGCTGGACGGCCAGAAGATCGAGGTCGCCGCCGTCTGGACGGGCCCCGAGCAGGAGAACTTCACCAAGGTCCTCAAGGAGTTCGAGAAGCGCACCGGTGCCAAGGTCACGTTCGTCCCCGCCCAGGACCCGATCGTCAACTTCCTGGGTACGAAGATCGCCGGCGGCAGCCCGCCCGATGTCGCGATGCTTCCGCAGGTCGGCGCGATCCAGCAGGCGGTCGACCAGAAGTGGGCCAAGCCCCTCGGCACCGAGGCCAAGGCCCAGCTCGCCAAGAACTACGCCAAGGGCTGGCAGGACCTCGGCTCGGTCGGCGGCACCCCGTACGGCGTGTACTTCAAGGCCGCCAACAAGTCGCTCTTCTGGTACAACAACGCCGTCTTCGAGAACGCCGGTGCCACCGTCCCCACGACCTGGGACGACCTGATGAAGACCGCTGAGACGATCTCGGCGTCCGGCGTCACGCCCGTGTCGATCGGCGGCGCGGACGGCTGGACGCTCACCGACTGGTTCGAGAACGTCTATCTCTCCCAGGCGGGCCCGGAGAAGTACGACCAGCTCGCCAAGCACCAGATCAAGTGGACGGACCCCTCGGTGACCCAGGCGCTGACGACGCTCGGGGAGCTCTTCGGCAAACCGTCCCTGATCGCGGGCGGCGCGGCCGGTGCGCTCCAGACGGAGTTCCCCAAGTCCGTCACCCAAACCTTCACCGGGGGCGACCAGCCCAAGGCGGCGATGGTCTTCGAAGGCGACTTCGTCACCGTCAACATCGCGCAGACCGACGCGAAGATCGGCACGGACGCCAAGGTGTTCCCGTTCCCCAGGGTCGGCGCCGAGCCGCCGGTGGTGACGGGTGGCGACGCGGCCGTGGCCCTCAAGGACTCCAAGGGCGCGCAGGCGCTGCTGACCTTCCTGGCCTCGCCGGACGCCGCGAAGATCTGGGCCGAGTCCGGTGGCTTCGTGTCCCCCAACAAGAACCTGGACCTGTCCGCGTATCCGAACGATGTCCAGCGGGAGATCGCCAAGGCCCTGATCGCCGCGGGCGACGACTTCCGCTTCGATATGTCGGACCAGATGCCTCAGTCGTTCGGCGGCACTCCCGGCAAGGGCGAGTGGAAGGCGCTCCAGGACTTCCTGAAGAACCCGAAGGACATCGCTGGTACGCAGGCGCGGCTGGAGGCCGACGCGGCCAAGGCGTACAAGGACTGACGCCGCCGTGACCGCGCCGCACAGCGAACGGCCACGACCCGGGAAACGGCCACGGCACGAGAAGCGGGCCAAGGCACGCGGGAGCGTGACCGGCACCCGCGGACTGGTCGCCGCCGGTTTCCTGCTTCCCGCGCTGGTGCTGCTCGGCGCGCTCGTGGTCTATCCGATCGGGTACTCGGCCTACCGGTCGTTCTTCGACAAGTCCGGCAACGGCTTCGCCGGGCTCGGCAACTACGTCGAGATCTTCACCGACGACACCATCCTCACCGCCGTCAAGAACAACGCGATCTGGGTCGTGGTCGCCCCGACCGTGGCCACCGGGCTCGGCCTGGTGTTCGCGGTGCTCACCGAACGGGTGCGCTGGGGCACCGCGTTCAAGCTGGTCGTCTTCATGCCCATGGCGATCTCGATGCTGGCCGCGGGGATCATCTTCCGATTGGTGTACGAGCAGGATCCGGAGCGCGGAGTGGCGAACGCGGTCTGGGTGGGGGTGCATGACACCTTCGCCGCTTCGGCCGGCTATCCGCATGCCCACCCCCTGCCCGCGCATCCGCTGGAGGCGGCGGGCGGCGGGGCGTTCATCACCAGGGACCCCGTCTCGGCGGACGGCCCCGCGGTGCGGCTGCCCCTCGTGGGGGTGGCCCCCGCGAAGATGCCGGACGACGCCAGGCCCGCCAGGACCCCGGCCCCGGAGCCGGGGAAGATCACCGGCACCGCCTGGCTGGACTTCACCCGGGGCGGCGGCGGCAAGCCCAACTCCGTCGATCCGGAGGAGCTGGGCCTCAAGGGCATCGAGATCGAGGCGGTGAAGGACGGCAGGGTCGTCGCCACGGCCACGGCGGGCGCCGACGGTACGTTCACCCTCCCCGCGCAGGCGGACGGCGCCCGGCTGCGGCTGCCCGAGAGCAATTTCCGGGAGCCCTACAACGGGGTCGACTGGCTCGGGCCTTCCCTGGTGACTCCAGCGATCATCGGCTCATACGTCTGGATGTGGGCGGGCTTCGCGATGGTGCTGATCGCGGCGGGGCTGGCCGCCGTGCCACGTGAGCTGCTGGAGGCCGCCAGGGTGGACGGGGCCAGTGAGTGGCAGGTCTTCCGGATGGTGACCGTACCGCTGCTGGCTCCGGTCCTCGCGGTGGTCATGGTCACGCTGATGATCAACGTACTGAAGATCTTCGACCTGGTGTTCATCATCTCGCCCGGCTCCTCCCAGGACGATGCGAACGTGCTGGCGCTCCAGCTCTACCGCTCGTCCTTCGGCACCGACGCCGATCTGGGCGTGGGCAGTGCGATCGCGGTGCTCCTGCTGCTGCTGGTGGTGCCGGTGATGCTGTTCAACATCCGCAGGATGCGAAGGGAGACGCGCCGATGACCACGACGGGCCCGGATGGCGCGGATGGTACGTCCGGCACGGGCGGCGCGAGCGGTACATCCGGCGCTCAGCCGCCCAAGGCGAAACCCACGCTCGCCGCACGGATCGCAGCTCGCACGGGCGGCGGCACCATGCGGGTCTTCCTCGTCCTCGTCGGGCTCTTCTGGCTGATGCCGACGATCGGCCTGCTGCTCTCCTCGCTGCGTTCCCCCGCCGACATCAGCGCCAGCGGCTGGTGGGAGGTGTTCACCCAGCCCGCCCAGCTCACCGCCGAGAACTACTCCAGGCTGCTCCAGAACGACACCATCACCCGGTCCCTGCTCTCCACGATCCTGATCACCGTCCCGTCGACCGTTCTGGTCGTGGTGATCGGCTCGCTGGCCGGTTATGCCTTCGCCTGGATGGACTTCCCCGGGCGTGACTGGTGGTTCCTGGCCGTGGTCGCGCTGCTCGTGGTCCCGGTGCAGGTCGCCCTGGTCCCGGTGTCGAAGCTGTTCGGCGAGATCGGGATCTTCGAGACGACGGCCGGAGTGGTGGTCTTCCATGTCGCCTTCGGGCTCCCCTTCGCGATCTTCCTGCTGCGGAACTTCTTCGCGGAGATCCCGAGGGAACTGCTGGAGGCCGCCCGGCTGGACGGGGCGGGCGAGATCAGGCTGTTCACCCGGGTGGTGCTGCCGCTGGGTGCTCCGGCGATCGCATCCCTGGGCATCTTCCAGTTCCTGTGGGTGTGGAACGACATGCTGGTGGCGTTGATCTTCGCCGACTCCGAGTCGCCCCCGATCACGGTCGCCCTCCAGCAGCAGGTGCGGCAGTTCGGCAACAACATCGACGTACTGGCCCCCGGGGCGTTCGTGTCGATGGTGATCCCGCTGGTGGTGTTCTTCGCGTTCCAACGGCAGTTCGTGTCCGGGGTGATGGCGGGGGCGGTCAAGTAGCCGGCCACGCCCGCCCCGTCAGTCCTTGCGGGTGAGGGCCGCGACGGCCGAGGCCGCGAGGTCGTCCAGGTACCCCTTCGGCAAGCCGCTCCGTACCACCACGAGCCGCCAGTACAGCGGCCCGATGATCAGGTCCAGCGCGCGGTCGGGATCGGCCGACTCCGGGAGCTCGCCGCGTGCCACCGCGTCGCGCACCACCAACGCCGCGACCCCCCGCTGGCTGTCGAACAAGGCCTCCCTGATCGCCTGGGCGATCTCCGGGTGGCGGGCGGACTCGACCAGCAGATCGGGGATGACCTGGGACGCCACCCGGTGGCGCAGGGCACGCGAGGCGACTTCGAGCAGCGCGCGGACATCCCCGTACAGCGAACCGGTCGCCGGGGCGGGCAGCCCTTCGGCGGCGAACACCGATACGAGGTCCAGGACCAGGGACAGCTTGGACTTCCAGCGCCGGTAGACCGCGGTCTTGCCGACCCCTGCCCGCCGGGCGATGCCCTCGATCGACATCCGGGCGAAGCCGACCGTCGCCAGTTCCTCGAAGACGGCAGCACGGATGGCCTCGGTGACGTCCTCCCGGAGCACGGCTGCTCCCGCGGGGGTACGGCGTGGGGTGCCCGGCTCCGTGGTCATGCCCACGAGCATAGCCCGTGACGACGAAACGGTTGCGTTGCGACGCAGCCACGCCCTACTGTCCACGTAGCGACGATACGGTTGCGTTGCGACGACGAGTGGGAGCGGGTACGTGAGCGTCAGCGTGAGCGTGGACAGCCGGACGACCACCGGACCGGGATCACCGGTGACCGCGGACAGTCCGGGCGAGCTGGCCGCCCGGCACGGACTGAAGGTCAGCGGCGCCCGCCCACCGCTCCCCGAATACATCCGGCAGCTGTGGTCCCGCCGCCACTTCATCACCGCGTTCGCGACCGCCCGGCTCACCGCTCAGTACAGCCAGGCGAAGCTGGGCCAGGTCTGGCAACTGATGACCCCGCTGCTCAACGCGGCGGTCTACTACGTGATCTTCGGAGTGCTGCTCGACACCAGCAAACATGTGCCCGACTTCGTGCCGTTCCTGGTCACCGGCGTGTTCATCTGGACGTTCACAGCCAATTCGATCATGGCGGGGACCAAGGCCATCTCCGGCAACATCGGACTGGTCCGGGCCCTGCACTTCCCCCGCGCCGCCCTGCCCATCGCGCTGGCGCTCCAGCAGCTCCAGCAGCTGCTGTTCTCGCTGGGCGCCCTGGCCGTCATCCTGATGGGCTTCGGGCAGTTCCCCAAGGCGTCCTGGCTCCTGGCCGTCCCCGCGCTACTGCTCCAGGCACTCTTCAACACCGGCGTCTCGATGATCATGGCGCGGCTGGCGGCCCGGACCCCGGACATCGCGCAGCTGATGCCGTTCGTGCTCCGCACCTGGATGTACGCGTCCGGCGTGATGTTCAGCCTGCATGCCCAGCTCAAGGGGGCGCACCTGCCGGAGGCCGTCGTGCTGGCGCTCCAGTGCAACCCGGCGGCCGTCTACATCGACCTGGTCCGTTTCGCGTTCATAGACAGCTACACCTCGGCTCAGCTGCCGCCGCATGTCTGGGCGGTCGCCCTCGGCTGGGCCGTGCTCGCCGGGGTGGGCGGATTCGTGTACTTCTGGAAGGCAGAGGAGCAGTACGGCCGTGGCTGACCACATCGCAGCGGACACGCTGGCAGAGGCACAAACACCGACGCAGACGCTGGACAGGATCCCCACCGTCGTCGCCGACGACGTGCACATCACCTACACCGTCAACGGCGCGAAGACGGGTCGCGGCTCCGCCACGGCGGCCCTGGGCCGGATCCTCCGCGGCGGGAACCCCGACAGCGGCGGGCGCAGGGTCCACGCCGTCAAAGGGGTCAGCTTCACCGCCTACAAGGGGGAGGCCATCGGTCTGATCGGCTCCAACGGCTCGGGGAAGTCCACCCTGCTGAAGGCCATCGCCGGGCTGCTGCCCACCGCCAAGGGCAGGGTCTACACCCATGGCCAACCTTCGCTGCTCGGGGTGAACGCCGCGCTCATGGGCGATCTCACCGGTGAACGCAACGTGATCCTCGGTGGTCTCGCGATGGGCATGACCCGCGAGGAGATCCGGGAGCGCTACGAGGAGATCGTGGAGTTCTCCGGGATCAACGAGAAGGACGACTTCGTCTCCCTGCCGATGCGGACGTACTCCTCAGGTATGGGCGCCCGGCTGCGGTTCTCCATCGCCGCCGCCAAGTCCCACGATGTGCTGCTCATCGATGAGGCCCTGGCGACCGGCGACGCGAAGTTCCAGCGCCGCAGCCGGCAGCGGATCGCGGAGCTGCGGGAGCAGGCGGGCACCGTGTTCCTGGTCAGCCACAGCAATGGCACGATCACCCAGACGTGTGACCGGGCGCTGTGGTTGGAGTCCGGCACGCTGCGAATGGACGGGCCCGCCAAGGAGGTCGTCGCCGCGTACGAGGCCTTCACCGGCAAGAAGTAGCGCGCTCACGCGTGCCGAGGGGGGGCCCCCCCCCCGGGGGGGGGGCCCCCCCCCTCCCCCCGGCGCCGGGGGGGGGGGGGCGCCGCACCCGCGCCCACCGGCCCGCAGCCCCCCCCCCGG
>NZ_JBHXFA010000126.1:0-8135 GCF_042724175.1 Streptomyces sp. NPDC127084 | reverse complement strand
CCCCCCCGGGGGGGGCCCCCCCCCCTCAGTCACTCGGGCAGCGTCAGGTGTGTGCGCGCAGCAGCTGCCGCATCGTCCGCATCGCCACGGACAGGTTCGCCAGGTCGAACGTGTCCGAGCCCTGGATCTCCTCCAGCGTGCTCTTCGCCCGGCCCAGGATCGCCGCGTTCTTCTCCTCCCACGCCGTGTAGCGCTCTTCCGGGGTCGAGCTGTCGCTTCCGGCGGACAGCACATCCGAGGTGAGCATGGCGTGCGCCGCGTACAGGTCCTCACGGATGGAGGCGCGGGCCATGGACTGCCAGCGGTCGGCCCTCGGCAGCTCGATGATCCGGTCCATCAGCTCGGTGATCCGCAACCGGTCGGCCAGGTCGTAGTAGACCTCGGCGACGGCCAGCGGGCCCTTGCTGGTGCGGTCCGCGATCGCCACGATGTCGAGCGTCGGGAAGGCGGACGAGAACCCGGCGACCCGGGTCGCCAGCTCGCCCGGGACCCCCGCGGCCGTGAACTCCTCCAGCAGCCCCTCGTACCACTCCAGGTCGGCACCCCGGAGCATCTTCGGCAGCTCGGCCCAGACCTGCTCGACGCCCGCCGCGAAGAAGTCGATGGTCTCCGTGAGCTCCAGCGGCTGCGGCCGGTTGCCCAGCAGCCAGCGCGTACCGCGCTCCACGAGGCGGCGCGAGTGGAGCCGGATGCGGGTCTGGACATTGGCCGAGACCTTGTTGTCGAGCGCCTCGACGGCGTCCCACACCTCACCGAGCCCGAAGATGGCACGGGCGGCGGTCTGCGCCCTGACGATCTCCTCGATCGACGCCCCGGTCTCCTCACGCAGCCGGTGCAGGAAGGTCGAGCCGCCCGTGTTGACGGTGTCGTTGACCAGCACGGTGGTGACGATCTCGCGGCGCAGAGCGTGGCCTTCGACCGCCTCGGTGAACTTCTCGCGCAGCGCCCTCGGGAAGTAGGCGTACAGCAGGCCGCGCAGATACGGGTCGTCCGGCAGCGAGGTGCCGATCAGCTCCTCCGCCACCGTGATCTTGGTGTAGGCGAGCAGCACGGCGAGCTCGGGCTGCGACAGGCCCTGCCGGTTGTTCAGCAGGTCCCGGATCTGCCGGTCGTTCGGCAGGAACTCCAGCGCCCGGTCCAGCGCGCCGTCCCGGCCCAGCCGGCGCATGAAGCGCTGGTGGGCGTGGAGCAGGCTCGGGGACTGGGCGACGGCGTTGGCCAGGGCCACGTTCTGCGCGTAGTTGTTGCGCAGCACCAGACTGCCGACCTCGTCGGTCATCTCGGCGAGCAGCTTGTTGCGCTGCTTGACGGTCATATCGCCGTCCGCGACCAGACCGTTCAGCAGGATCTTGATGTTCACCTCGTGGTCGGAGGTGTCCACGCCCGCGCTGTTGTCGATGGCGTCGGTGTTGACGCGTCCGCCGCCCCGGGCGAACTCGATGCGCCCGAGCTGGGTCAGGCCCAGGTTTCCGCCCTCGCCGACCACCTTGACCCGCAGGTCCTCGCCATTGACGCGGATGGGGTCGTTGGCCTTGTCGCCGACGTCGGCGTTGGACTCGGTGGCCGCCTTGACGTACGTGCCGATGCCGCCGTTCCACAGCAGGTCCACGGGGGCCTGGAGGACCGCCTTCATCAGCTCGGCCGGGGTCAGCTTGGTGACGTCCTCGTCGATGCCGAGAGCCGCGCGGACCTGCGCGTTGACCGGGATCGACTTGGCGGTGCGGGGGTGGATACCGCCACCGGGCGACAGCAGTTCCTTGTCGTAGTCGGCCCAGGAGGAGCGGGGCAGCTCGAACAGCCTGCGGCGCTCGGCGTACGAGACGGCCGCGTCGGGCTCCGGGTCGATGAAGATGTGGCGGTGGTCGAAGGCAGCGACCAGCCGGATGTGCTCGGACAGCAGCATGCCGTTGCCGAACACGTCACCCGACATGTCGCCGACACCGACGACGGTGAAGTCCTCGGTCTGGGTATCGTGCCCGAGCTCGCGGAAGTGCCGCTCGACGGACTCCCAGGCGCCACGGGCGGTGATGCCCATGCCCTTGTGGTCGTAGCCCGCCGAACCGCCGGAGGCGAAGGCGTCGCCGAGCCAGAAGTTGTAGGAGACCGCGACCTCGTTGGCGATGTCGGAGAAGGTGGCGGTGCCCTTGTCGGCGGCGACCACGAGGTAGGTGTCGTCCTCGTCGTGGCGCACCACGTCGTACGGCGGCACGACCTCGCCCGCCACCATGTTGTCGGTGATGTCGAGCAGCGCTGAGATGAACGTCTTGTAGCAGGTGATGCCCTCGGCGAGCCAGGCGTCGCGGTCCACGGCCGGGTCCGGCAGATGCTTGGCGACGAAGCCGCCCTTGGCCCCGACCGGCACGATCACGGTGTTCTTCACCATCTGCGCCTTGACCAGGCCGAGGATCTCCGTACGGAAGTCCTCACGCCGGTCGGACCAGCGCAGACCGCCTCGGGCGACCTTGCCGAAGCGCAGGTGGACACCCTCGACCCGCGGCGAGTACACCCAGATCTCGTATGCCGGGCGGGGAGCCGGCAGGTCCGGGATGGCCTGCGGGTCGAACTTCATCGACACATAGCCGTGCCGGGTGCCGCCCCCCGCCTCCTGGAAGAAGTTGGTGCGCAGGGTGGCCTTGATGAGGGTGAGGAAGGAGCGCAGGATCCGGTCCTCGTCCAGGGAGGCGACCTGGTCGAGTGCGAAGTCCAGCTCTTCGAGGAGCCCGTCGATCAGCTCGGTGCCGGCGTGCTGGCGGTCCGGCGACATCCGGGCCTCGAAAAGGTTGATCAGCAGCCGGGTGGTGTGGACGTTGTTGAGGAGGGTGTCCTCCATGTAGTCCTGGCTGAAGGTCGAACCGGCCTGGCGCAGGTACTTGGCGTAGGCGCGCAGCACCACGGCCTCACGCCAGTTGAGTCCGGCGCGCAGTACGAGCGAGTTGAACGAGTCGTTCTCGGCGGCGCCGGTCCACACGGCGGCGAAGGCGTCCTGGAAGCGCTCGCGGGCGTCGTCGCCGAGGTAGTCGCCGCCACCGCTGGGGAGCGGCATCCGCAGACCGAAGTCGTAGATCCAGGCGTGGGTGCGGTCGGCGCAGCGCAGCTCGTACGGGCGCTCGTCGATGACCTCGACACCGAGGCGGTTCAGCACGGGCAGCACGACGGACAGGGAGACCTGCTCCCCGAGCCGGTAGATCTTGAACCGGCGCTCGCCGGGGGCGGCGCCGACCGGCTCGTACAGGGAGAGCGAGAACTCCTTGCCGGAGCTGGTGAGCTGGTCCAGGTGCGACAGGTCGGAGACGGCCGCGCGCGGTGAGTGGTCGGCCTTGTAGCCCTCGGGGAAGGCGTTGCCGTACTTGCGCAGCAGCTCGGCGGCGCGCTCCTCGCCCGCCTCGGCGTTGAGGGCCTCGGCGAAGCCGTCGGCCCAGGAGCGGGCGGCCTCGACCAGCCGGGCCTCGATACGGTCCTTGTCGGTGTCGGTGAGGTGGGTGAGCTCGCTGCCCGGCGCCACGCGCACGACGAAGTGCAGCCGGGTGAGCACCGATTCCGTGCTCATCAGGGTGAAGTCGACACTGCTGCCGTCGAGCTCTTCCTTGAGGATGCCGGTCAGGCGCTCGCGCACGGTGGTATTGAAGCGGTCGCGCGGCAGGTAGACGAGCGCCGAGTAGTAGCGGCCGTACTCCTCCTGGCGCAGGTAGAGCCGCAGCCTGCGGCGCTCCTGGAGGTAGAGCACGCTGGTGACGATCTCGCGGAGCTGGTCCGGTGGGGTCTGGAACAGCTCGTCGCGCGGGAAGGTCTCCAGGATCTGGAGCAGGTCGCGGCCGTCATGGCTGTTCGGCGAGAAGCCGGCGCCTTCGAGGACCTCGGCGACCTTTCGGCGGATCACGGGGACCCGGCGGACGGACTCGGTGTACGCGGCCGAGGAGAAGAGCCCGAGGAAGCGCCGCTCACCGATGACGTTGCCCTTGCCGTCGAACTTCTTGACGCCGACGTAGTCGAGGTAGGACGGGCGGTGCACGGTGGCGCGGCTGTTGGCCTTGGTGAGGATCAGCAGCTTGTGCTCGCGGGCCTTGGCGCGGGCGTCGGCGGGCAGCCGGTTGAAGGAGGGGCTCACGGGGTGGCCGTGGGCGTCGTCGCCGCTGTGGTGCGGGTCGGAGCGGAGGATGCCGAGACCGGTGCCGGGGACCGCGGACAGCGCGTCGCCGTCCACGAGGTTGTACTCCCGGTAGCCGAGGAAGGTGAAGTGGTCGTCGGCGAGCCAGCGCAGCAGCTCGCGGGCCTCCTCGACGTCCTGGCCCCGGATGTCGTCGGCGATGGGCTCGCCGGGCAGTCCCTCGGCGATGCGCAGCGCGGCCTCGCGCATCTTCTCCCAGTCCTCGACGGCCTCGCGGGCGTCGGACAGGACGCGGAGCAGGTCGGCGGTGATCTGCTTGAGGTCGGCGCGGTCGGTCTCGCGGTCGATCTCGACGTGGATCCAGGACTCCACCAGCGCGTCGTGGGGCAGCCCGGCGCCGTTCTGCTCGGCGCGGAGCACCTCGATGAGCTTGCCGGTGACATCGCGGCGGACGGTGATCTGCGGGTGGATCACGACATGGATGCCGCGGCCCTGGCGGGTGAGCTCGTTGGTGACGGAGTCAACCAGGAAGGGCATGTCGTCGGTGACGACCTCGACCACGGAATGGCTGGACGTCCAGCCGTTCTCCTCGACGGTCGGGGTGTGCACCCGGACGTTGGCCGTGCCCTGCGGACGGTTCTCCGCCAGCCGGAAGTGCGAGACGGCTGCGCCGTAGACGTCGACCGGGTCGCGGTCGGTGAGGTCCTCGGGCGCGGTGTGCAGGTAGTAGCGCTGGAGGTACGCGAGGAGTGCGGCCTGGTCAGGCCGTTCCCCGCCGTCGGACCCAGTCGGAAGTTGCCCCCCGCCCGGGCTGTTCTCAGCAACCCGAACGGCCCTTTCGAGCAACTCGGCCTTGGCTTCGTCCAGCTTGGTCTGCATGTCCTCTGGCTCCTGTCGCGCGCCGTTGCGTGACGTCGGTGGAAACATCGGCAGTACGCCACGACGCGGGGTGTCCGGTCAGGATCGACGCTATGCCGAAATGGGAGATGTCCGAGCCGTGTTCGGCCGATTCCGGCGGCGGGCCCGGGCTGTACCACGGGCCGCGACTTCGCGGGCCGCGGGGAAGATCAGCTCGCACCCGGCCGCCATGGCGTCCCGGGCGCAGTCGGGGGGCGGCGCTGCCCCCGCGGCGTATCGCGCTGATCACGGGACTAAGGCTATCGCTCCCCACCCTGGAGCCGTCATGAGCCGTATGTGTACAAAACCGGGGCCGGAAGTTTGACACTCTGGACAGCGACACATGCGCTCTTGGCAAAAAGACGGCGAGCGGGCAGGTTGACCTCGTGGACAAGGACCACAATCAACCCTAAAAGCAGTGAACAACGCGGGACCCGAACGACAGCGACAAATCAATACATCGAATCCGGGGAGCAGCAGCCATGACTGTGCAGATCCTGATCGTCACCGGCGACGCGGCCGAGTCACTCGAAGTGCTGTATCCGTACCAGCGGCTCCGCGAGGAGGGGTACGAGGTCCATATCGCCGCCCCCGCGCGCAAGAAGCTCCAGTTCGTGGTGCACGACTTCGAGCCCGGCTTTGACACATACACGGAGAAGCCTGGCTACACCTGGCCCGCCGACCTGGCGTTCTCCGAGGTCGATCCGGGTGACTACGCGGCGATCGTGATCCCGGGCGGCCGGGCGCCCGAGTACCTCCGCAACGATCCCGAACTCCGCAAGATCCTCAAGTCCTTCTTCGACGCCGACAAGCCCGTGGCACAGATCTGCCACGGCCCGCTGCTGACGGCAGCCGTCGGCAGCCTCACGGGCCGCCGTGTCACGGCGTACCCGGCCCTCGAACTGGACATGCAGTCGGCCGGCGCCTCCTTCCGCGACTCGGAGGCCGTGGTGGACGGCACCCTGGTGTCGTCCCGGGCCTGGCCGGACCACCCCGCATGGATGCGCGAGTTCCTGAAGGTGCTGCGGGAGAAGGCCCCGCTGGGCTGAGCCGCCCTGAGCCCCGGCCCCTGCCGTGGCGACAGGGGCTGCGAGGCCCCCGCTCCCGTCACCCGCGGGCTACGCCGGCAGCTCCTCCGCGACCAGCACCGCCTCGGCGAGGGTGTCCACCACCGGAACCCCGGCCACCCGAAGGCTGGCCGTGCTGTGCGACCCGCCTGAGTACAGCACCGCGCGGGCACCGACGTGGCGGGCGGCCACGGCGTCGTCCACCGCGTCGCCGATCACCACGATCCGCTCCGCTTCGACACCCTCCAGCGCGGCCAGATGGCGCACCATGTGCTCGGCCTTGCCGGTGTGGGACCCGCCGATCCTCCCGTCGACCCGGGTGAAGCGCGCCTCGATGCCGTGCCGCCGCACGATCGGCAGCAGATGCTCATGCGGGGCCAGCGAGAGCAGTGACTGCGTACGGCCCGCTGCCTGGCGTTCCGCGAGCAGCTCGGCGGCGCCTGCCGTGAGCCCGCACGCGTCCGCGCGCTGCCAGTAGTGCCGGTGGAATACGTCGTCCATGACGGCCCACTCGGCGTCCGTGGGGAGTCGGCCCATGAGGCGCTCGTAGAACCGGGGCACCGGCACGCAGTACAGGTCCCGGTAGCGCTCCAGCGTGATCGGCTCCAGGCCTATCTCCGCGAAGGACGCGTTGGTCGCCTCGATGACGGCGTGGATGTCATCGAGGAGTGTGCCGTTCCAGTCCCAGACCAGATGTGTGCTGTGCTTCCCCATGGCAGGAAACCGTACCTCCCGGGTCCGACACCCGACCTCCGCAGGCCGGACCGTGACCGGGTCGGACCGCGGCCGAGTCAGCCGATGAGCCCGGGAATCTCCTGCACACCGAACCACAGCAGCTCGTGGTCCTCGGCACCGTCCACGACGAACCGGGCGTCGTCGTCACCGTGGTCCGCGGCGCCGAGCGCGTCCGCCGCCGCGGACACGTCCGCTTCGGCCTCCCCGGAGTCCACGTGCACCGACGCCGCCTTCTTCAGAGGAACCGCCGAGGCGATCCGCACCTCACCGAGCGAGGACGAGCCGAGTCCGTGGCCGGGGTCGGCGACGGCGTCACCGTCAGGTACATCAACCGCGACCACGACCCGGCGCCTGGGCGCACCCGGGCTTCCCGCGAGCAGCCGCAGCGAGGCCGCCGCCGCCCTGCTGAGCGCGGCGTACTCGAGCTCCTCGATGTCGTCGGAGACGTACCACTCCCGCAGGGCAGGCGTGACGGCATAGGCCGTCAGCGGCCCGGGGCCCAGTTCACCAGCCTTGTACGCCTCTGCGAGACCGGGAGTGGTCAGGGGTACATAGACGCGCATGGCCGGCCGCTTTCGTCGTCGGGTGAAACACCTAAGGATACGTGTGTGATCGCCCATCAGAGTGCCCTGAGCATGCCTCGCGGTGCCGCTCCGGCACATGGGAAGCGCCTCCCATCAGGCCTCACTCCCGCCCCCTCACCCTGATAGGTGATTCCTCGCGCCACCGCCGCATGCGGCGACGCGGCTTGCGTCGATCCCGTCACTCCCCGTAGACAACCCGCGACTGAAAGTTACTCACGGGTATCGAAAGGGTCGCCAGCCATGGACCATCCACCGGCTCAGAATCGCACCGCGCCCGGCGGGCGCCACGACAGCCGTGGCCCGGGCCGTCTCACACCGGGCCGCCCCGGAGCGCCGGGAGCACGCTCACAGCTCCCCCGCTACTGGTTCGCTGAGCGTCTGCTCGCGGTCCTCAGCGGCACCCGGCCGGTCCACTGGATGCTCGGCCACACGGTGGGGGCCGGCTACGAGCACCTGGTCCGGCTGGCCCCGAGCGCCCCGCTGGCCACGAACGGCCCGCGGCCGGTCCTACGGCACTGCGACCAGTGCATCCCCCGCCCAGGGGTCATCGAGGCCTTCGCCCGGATCAGCACGGGCGAACGAATGACGGCCATGGCGTTCCGCTTGGAGCAGGGCGCTGACCTGCGCTGGCGCTGTGCGGCGGTGGAGCTGGGCGGCGAGCGGATCACCGTCGATGTGTGAGCCGTCCGGCAGGCACGGGACCACCGTGACGGCCGTGGGCCGGGCTCCGGCTGACCGGTGCCCGGC
>NZ_JBHXFA010000125.1:18416-22990 GCF_042724175.1 Streptomyces sp. NPDC127084 | reverse complement strand
CCCTTCAGTGCTGTCGCGGCCCTGGTCGGTGGTGCCACCGCTGTCGGGCGCCGCCGTGTCAGCGTCGCGGGCGGTTGCGGGGGGCGCGGGGCCGCGGCGGCGCCCCGCGCGGGGGGGCCCCCCCCCCCGCGCTGCGTTACCCAGCAAGTTGTCCCGCGCGGTCCCCCTTGCCCACGGGGGATCACCCCGACCGCCACGGGCGTGGCGATCCACGCCCCCGTAAAGTAAGCACCGTCCCCACCAGCCGCTCCACCGTCGCAGCGGCCCGCACCGCTGCACCGAGGAGCCGCACCGCCATGGCCGAGCACTCAGAAGGCACCCCGCAAGCCGAGCACCAGGCCGCGCGAGGCGAACACGGCGCGCGCACGGGGCGGCCCGGGCAGGCCGCGGGCACCGGGCAGCCCGCCTACCCCGTCGGGCTCCGGCTGTCCGGACGCCGAGTCGTCGTCATCGGGGGTGGCCAGGTGGCCCAGCGGCGCCTTCCGGCACTCGTCGCGGCCGGCGCCGACATCACCCTGATCTCCCCGTCCGCCACCGCGTCCGTAGAGGCCATGGCCGAGGCGGGCGAGATCAGCTGGACCAAGCGCCGTTACGAGGACGGGGACCTGGCCGACGCCTGGTACGCGCTTGTGGCCACCGGCGACCCGGTCGCCAACGAGGCCGTGTCGGCCGAGGCCGAGCGCACGAGGACCTGGTGCGTACGCTCCGACGACGCCGAGGCGGCCACCGCATGGACCCCGGCCACCGGCCGAAGCGAGGGCGTGACCGTCGCGGTGCTCACCGGAACCGACCCGCGGCGCTCCGCGGCTGTACGGGACGCCATCGTGGAGGGACTGCGGGACGGCTCCCTCGTCGCCCCGCAGCACCGCTCCCGCGCACCCTTCGTCGCCCTGGTCGGCGGTGGCCCCGGCGACCCGGACCTCATCACGGTCCGCGGCCGCAGGCTGCTCGCCGAGGCGGACGTGGTGATCGCCGACCGCCTCGGACCGCGCGATCTGCTGGACGAACTCCCACCGCACGTCCAGGTGATCGACGCGGCCAAGATCCCGTACGGCCGTTTCATGGCTCAGGAGGCCATCAACAACGCCCTGATCGAGCACGCCAAGGCGGGCAAGTCGGTCGTCCGGCTCAAGGGCGGTGACCCGTTCGTCTTCGGCCGGGGCATGGAGGAGGCCCAGGCCCTGGCGGAAGCGGGCATTCCCTGCACTGTCGTCCCCGGGATCTCCAGCTCCATCTCGGTGCCGGGCGCCGCGGGTATCCCGGTCACCCACCGGGGCGTCGCTCATGAGTTCACGGTCGTGAGCGGCCATGTCGCGCCCGACGACGAGCGTTCCCTGGTGGACTGGCAGTCGCTCGCCAAGCTGCGCGGCACCCTCGTGATCCTCATGGGCGTGGACAAGATCGGCGCCATCGCCGAAGCGCTGATCGCGCACGGCAAGTCCCCCCGGACCCCGTTGGCCCTGATCCAGGAAGGCACCACCGCGGCCCAGCGCCGGGTCGACGCCACACTCGCCACGGTCGCCGACGCCGTCCGTACGCATGACGTCAGGCCGCCCGCCGTCATCGTCATCGGGGACGTGGTCGCCGTCGGCGCCGAGCAGCCCGGCTCGTAAGTACAGCCTGCCCAGGCCGCCCCCACGAGCGTAACCAGCGGTAACCAATACCCGTCCGGGCGTTGGCACCATCACCCGGAGAAGGCAGTATCACCCTGTGGCTGAACTCATCACCGTCGAAGACCCCGACGACCCGCGGCTGCGCGACTACACGGGACTGACCGACGTCGAACTCCGTCGTCGGCGCGAGCCCGCCGAGGGCCTGTTCATCGCTGAGGGCGAGAAGGTCATCAGGCGGGCCAAGGACGCCGGTTACGAGATGCGTTCCATGCTGCTCTCGGCCAAATGGGTGGACGTGATGCGGGATGTCATCGACGAGATCCCGGCACCCGTGTACGCCGTGACTCCCGAGCTCGCCGAACGCGTCACCGGCTACCACGTCCACCGCGGCGCACTCGCCTCCATGCAGCGCAAGTCGCTGCCCACGGCCGCGGAACTGCTGCACAGCGCCCGCCGCATCGCCGTTATGGAATCGGTGAACGACCACACGAACACCGGTGCGATCTTCCGCAGTGCCGCCGCACTCGGCATGGACGCCGTGCTGCTCTCGCCCGACTGCGCCGACCCGCTCTACCGGCGTTCGGTGAAGGTCTCGATGGGCGCGGTCTTCTCCGTCCCCTACACCCGGCTCGACAACTGGCCCAGGGGACTGGAAACGGTCCGGGAGGCGGGCTTCAAACTGCTCGCCCTCACTCCCGACGAGAAGGCCTCGCCCATCGACGAGGCAGCGCCGCACCGGATGGACAGGGTCGCGCTGATGCTCGGTGCGGAAGGGGACGGTCTGTCGCGGCAGGCTCTGGTCGCCGCCGACGAATGGGTACGCATCCCGATGGCCCACGGAGTGGACTCGCTCAACGTGGGAGCGGCCGCGGCAGTCGCCTTCTACGCCGTCGCGACGGGCCGCCCGGAAGACTGAGCGACCCCGCGCCGACCCCGGGCGTACCTCAGCCCCGCAGTCCCTGCGCCACGGTGATCCCCAGCGCCACCACGAGCGTCACCACCACGAACACGAAAATCCGCTGCCGCAGCAGACGGGGGTTGGCCGGCCTGCGGCCAGTCGAGGTCGTACGCCCACCAGCACGCGACGGCGTACGCCCCGCCTCCGTGCCACCCCGGGACGGAACCGGACGCGAACCACCCGTGCGGGATGCTGAGGAACGTGCCCCGCGCTCGGACGCCGGGCGTCCCTGCCCCTGGGTGCTGCCGCGCCCCTGGCCCTGGGTGCTGCGCGCCGTGTACCGGACGGTCGCCTGGCGCCCCGATGACAGCTCCTGCTCGATCCGCTCCCGCTGGGCGGGCGGGCGCAGCGCCGGCAGTCCCTGGGCCTCGCGAGCAGCGATCTCCTTCAGCCGCATGGAGAGCTGGAGTGTGCTCGGACGGTGCTCGGGGTCTTTCGCCAGGCACGCCCGCAGCAGCGGGGCAAGCGCGTCCGGTACCCCGGTCAGCTGCGGTTCCTCGTGCACGACCCGGTAGAGCATGACCTCCGAACTGCCCTGCCCGAAGGGAGAGTCACCGGTCGCGGCGTACGCGAGCGTGGCGCCCAGCGAGAACACGTCGGTAGCGGGGGTGACCACCGCGCCCCTGACCTGCTCGGGCGCCAGAAAGCCCGGCGAGCCCACGGCCGTGCCGACATGGGTGAGCGTGGACGCCCCGGTCGCCCAGGCGATCCCGAAGTCGATGATCCGCGGCCCCTTGGGGGACAACAGGATGTTCGACGGCTTCAGATCACGATGCACCACACCGGCCTCGTGAACGGCGACCAGACCTTCCGACAGCGCCGCCCCGATCGCCGCGGTCTCCGCGGCCGACAGCGTGCCGTCCTCGGCCACCTTGTCGTGCAGCGACGGGCCGGGCACGTACTGCGTGGCGAACCACGGGCGATCGGCCTCCAGGTCCGCCGCCACCAACCGGGCCGTGCAGCCGCCCCGGATGCGCCGTGCGGCGGACACCTCGCGGGCGAACCGCGACCTGAACTCCTGATCCTCCGCCAGGTCCGGCCGGATCACCTTCAGCGCGACGCGCTGACCGCGGCGGTCGGAACCGAGGTAGACGACTCCCATGCCGCCGGCGCCCAGCCGCCGATGCAGCCTGAACGAGCCGACGACACGCGGATCCTCGCGCCGGAGCCGCATCAACGCCATGTTCATCCCCGCCGGCTGGTCGTCCGATATCCGTTTGACGTGGCACAGCTTACGTATCCGTAGGCCGGTGTGCTCATAGGCCGCGCCCTCGGGAGCCGATCGATCGTCAGTGCCACCCAGGGCGGCTGAAGTGAAGTCAGGGGCCCGCCATACAGCGGACCAAGCCACGAGGTCTCTTTCAAGAGGGCTTATCAGAAAGGGCGTTGACAGGGAGCAGTAGCCAACGGTGCCGGACTCGGCCGGGGTGGCGCCGGGTCCGTCCCCCCGCTGATCGACGCCTTCCGGCTGGTGGGTGAGGCCCGTGGCCCTTACAGCGGTGAGCGGGACGTGACCGACGTCACCCACGCGATGGCCGGTCGGCCAGGCAGGTCCCGGGGCCAGGTCCGGCTGGTCTTCCACTGGAGGGCGGGCCCCGGGACAGCGCTCCCTCTCAGGGAAGACCCGCAGATCGTGTCCCCCGCCTCCACCCAGGGGAGTACACCGCAGGTGCTCGGCTCATCCTCCGGGAGGCCCGCGATTCAGTACGCGGGCATGACGCCCGGATACACCCGCGTCCCTAGCCTTGAGGTCAAGCGGTGGATGCAGCCACTCGTCCCCCGAGGTCGGACATCCGCCGCTGCCAACGACGAGAGGAGAGGACCCATGGCGGACACGGCTTCGCGGACCATGATCCGCACACATGGGCGCAGGGCGTTCGCCGAGTTCGGTGTCCGCCCGGCCGGGGGGGGGGGCGCCCCGCGCGGGGGGGCGCGGGGGCGCGAGGGGGCACGCGCGGGGCCTATAAACGAGACACCCCGACCGCCACACTCACCCCGGGGCT
>NZ_JBHXFA010000125.1:12836-18406 GCF_042724175.1 Streptomyces sp. NPDC127084 | reverse complement strand
ACAGGGCGTCGCGCCCCTGTACCCGCACACAGGGCCGCCGGGCGTTCGCGGAGATCGGTGACCGCCCGCCCGCCCCCCCCCACCCGCTGGTGGCGACGGCGATGGTGCTCCCTCTCGCGACCCTGCTCGTCGTCGTCTTCGGCGGCTGGGAGGCAGTGGTCACACAAGCGTCGTCCGTGGGTGTGATGCTGGGGCGCTGAGCGGCGCTCCTGGACTCGGGAGAGCGGCCCGAGTCAGGGACATCCCACCCGGAAGCCCCGTGGGGACGGGGGTGCGGCGGACGGCACGCGCTGGGCCGGTCAGCTGGGGAGCTGACCGGCCAGCGCCATGTCCGGGACCTGGTCCTCAAGGTCTCCTGCGGTTCCCGGGTTCTTCCACCGCTTCCGTGACGGGCGCATTCCAGGGAGTGCGGGTCAACCCGTAGGCTCGCCGGATGGACCAGGGCCGTGCCGCGCTCATACGTGCGCTCTCATTCACCGCGCGGTCGGCGGCGCACCCGTCCGGCCGGACCGCGCCTCTGCCGCGCCTGTCCCGCCTGTCCCGCCTGTCCCGCCAGTCCTGCCAGTCCTGCGGACAGGGCGCCGACGTGCTGGCCCAGCGCGACGACGGGGTCGTGGTCCGCCATGGCACGGTCGTCGCGAAGGCCCATGCCCCCGATACCGACCCGGAAGAGCACCGGATACGACTTGCCGTGGCGGCACACCCCGAACTGGACGGGATCCTGCTGGCCCCGATCAGCGGCGACCCCCACAGCGCGGGGGACACGGTCGGCGGGCGGCCCGTCACGACCTGGCCCTACGGCACTCCCGTGGATCCCGACACCCCGGACGACGCCCCCTGGGAAGACGTCGCTGTCCTCCTCGCCCGGCTGCACCGCGTCGAGGTGGACCGCCTGCCCGGGCCGCTGCCGCCCATGCGCGGGCCGCTGAAGGCCGCGGCGGCCATCCGGCGTCTTCCGCGCCACCCGGCGGCCCGTCACGTACTGGCGGCCTGGCGCGGCCTGCCGCCCTGGGCCAGGGCGGAAGCGCCCGGACCGCACCACTCGCTGCGCCTTTGCCACGGGGACCTGCATCTGGGCCAGCTGGTACGCCACCCCGCCGTCCACGGCCCCTGGCTGCTCATCGACGCCGACGACCTCGGCCTCGGAGACCCGGCCTGGGACCTCGCACGCCCCGCCGCCTGGTTCGCGGCGGGACTGCTGCCGGCGGACGACTGGACCCGCTTCCTCGCCGCGTACCGCGAGGCGGGCGGTTCCGCCGTACCGCCCGCCCCCGGCGACGTCTGGGCCCAACTCGACGTGCCCGCCCGTGCCCTGACCGCACAGACCGCTGCTCTCGGGCTGGCCAGGAGTGTGCGGGAAGGCCGGGAGCCCGACGAGGTGGAACTTCTGATGATCGACGCTTGTGCCCGAATCGCGTCCATCCCGACGGACTTGGACATCGCCGGCACGCCGTAGGGTGAGCGGCAGCCGAGTACAGCAACCGAGCGGCGAGGAGCTGAGCAGAAGATGCAGTGTCCCAAGTGCCATGCGCCCATGCACACGTACAACCGAAACGGCGTCCAGATCGAGCAGTGCAGCGGGTGCCGGGGGATATTCCTCGACTACGGCGAGTTGGAGGCACTGACCCGCATGGAGTCGCAGTGGGTCCAGCAGGCTCCGCCCGCACCCGGTGGCTACCCCGCCGCGCCCGCTCCCGCCGCCCCGGCGTGGGGGGCTCCGCACCATGGACACCACGGGGGCGGCCACCACCGCCACAAGAGCTTCGGCCGGATGCTCTTCTCCTCCTGACGCTCCGGGCTTCCTGGCAGCGGGAACTCCGGTAAACCCGGAAGCCTGACGGGCATGACAACGGAACCCCCGGCCGAATCAACGGCCGGGGGTTCCGGACTGTGGACGATACTGGGATTGAACCAGTGACCTCTTCCGTGTCAGGGAAGCGCTCTCCCGCTGAGCTAATCGTCCTCGGGACCACGACCTGAAGGCCGTGGGTGGTGCTGAGTGGACGATACTGGGATTGAACCAGTGACCTCTTCCGTGTCAGGGAAGCGCTCTCCCGCTGAGCTAATCGTCCTCGGGACCACGACCTGAAGATCGTGGGTGGTGCTGAGTGGACGATACTGGGATTGAACCAGTGACCTCTTCCGTGTCAGGGAAGCGCTCTCCCGCTGAGCTAATCGTCCTTGGAGGTGGAGACGGGATTTGAACCCGTGTAGACGGCTTTGCAGGCCGTTGCCTCGCCTCTCGGCCACTCCACCCCGGAGTGCGGGGGTCGGGAAGATCCCCCTCTTCGAGCGGACGACGAGATTCGAACTCGCGACCCTCACCTTGGCAAGGTGATGCTCTACCAACTGAGCCACGTCCGCTTGTCGTTTCCGGTCCGCTCTCGCGTCCCGGCGACGTGTTGAACTCTAGCGGATTCCTGGGCCAGCACAAAAACGCGTTTCCGCAGCGTGCTGAGCTGTGGTCACGGCGGGTTCACCGCCGCGTGCGCTGCGGACCCGTCCCGGGCCGCCGGGGCCGCCCGGCCCCGGTATCGCCCGGACAGGACCCGCGCCACCCGTCCCGACCGGTCCCGACCGGGCCCGGAGACCGCCTGGAGCAGCGGGACACGTCCCGCCATAGACTCACAGCCGTGCACGACCTCGCTCCTCTGGCCCGCTTCGGCGGCCTCGTCGCCACCGACCTCAGGGATGTCACCTCCGACCCCGAGGCCCTTGAGTCGTCCGGTTTCTGGGCCGTCGCCGCGGACTTCGAAGGCCGCCTCACCTGCGCTCGCTTCGGAGACGTACGCCACGCGCCGGTGCCCGCCCCCGAGCCGGGGCGCTGGCGCGGCCCCGCCGCCGATGACTGGACCTCGTCCCTCGACCGTGCTGCGTACATCGCCGGCGTACGCCGCGTCCGCGAGTACATCGCGGCCGGCGAGGTCTACCAGGCGAACCTCTGCCGGGTGCTGTCCGCGCCCCTGCCGGACCTGTGCGCCGCGGATGTCGACGCCCTGACGGCACTGCTCGCGCGCGGCAACCCGGCCCCGTACGCGGGAACGATCCGGCTGCCCGCGCACGGCGTGGAGATCGCCACAGCCTCGCCTGAGCTGTATCTGCGCCGCGACGGCGGGACCGTGGAATCGGGGCCGATCAAGGGGACCGGCCGCACCGCCCTGGACCTCCTGGAGAAGGACCACGCGGAGAACGTCATGATCGTCGACCTGGTGCGCAACGACCTCGGCCGGATCTGTGCCACCGGGTCCGTCACGGTGCCGGCTCTCTGCGCCGTCGAACCGCACCCCGGTCTCGTGCACCTCGTGTCCACCGTCCGTGGTGAACTGGCCACGGGAGCGGGCTGGCGGGAGCTGCTGGACGCCACCTTCCCGCCCGGATCGGTCACCGGAGCACCCAAATCCAGCGCCCTGCGGATCATCGAGGCTCTGGAGACCGTGCCGCGCGGCCCCTATTGCGGCGGCATCGGCTGGGTGGACGCCGACCGCCGCACCGGTGAGCTCGCCGTCGGCATACGTACCTTCTGGATCGACCGGGCCATGGGCGTACTCCGCTTCGGCACCGGCGCCGGGATCACCTGGGGCTCCGATCCAGAGCGGGAGTGGGACGAAACCGAACTGAAGGCCTCCCGACTGCTGGCTGTAGCGTCGGGAAGCTACGCGAAGACCGGAAGGATCGCGCCATGAGGATCTGGGTGAACGGCGGACTGAGGGATGCCGGCACCGCCCTTGTCTCCGTACTCGACCACGGGATGACGGTGGGCGACGGGGTGTTTGAAACCATCAAGGCGACGGAGGGGCGCCCCTTCGCTCTCACCCGGCACCTCGACCGGCTCACCCGCTCGGCCCGCGGCCTCGGCCTGCCCGACCCGGACCTGGACGAGGTGCGCCGCGCCTGCGACGCCGTGCTGGAGGCCAACCCGATGGCCCTGGGCCGGCTGCGCATCACCTACACCGGCGGGCTCTCGCCGCTTGGTTCCGACCGCGGCGATACCGGTCCCACCCTCGTGGTCGCGCTCGGCAAGTCCGGCCGCCGACCCGAAACCACCGCCGTGGTCACGGTCCCGTGGGTCCGCAATGAGCGAGGCGCGCTGAGCGGACTGAAGACCACGTCCTACGCCGAGAACGTCGTCGCCCTCTCCCGCGCCCATGAGCGGGGAGCCTCCGAGGCGCTGTTCGCCAACACGGTGGGACAGCTCTGCGAGGGCACGGGATCCAACGTCTTCGTGGTGGTCGACGGGCACCTGCACACCCCGCCGCTCTCCTCCGGCTGCCTCGCGGGGATCACCCGTGCGCTGACCATGGAGTGGACCGGGGCCCAGGAGACGGAGTTGCCGCTGGATGTCCTGGAGCGGGCCGAGGAGATCTTCCTGACCTCCACCCTCCGGGACGTCCAGGCCGTCCACCGGGTCGACGGGCGCGAGTTGTCCGCCACGCCGGGGCCGGTGACCGCCAAGGCCATGCGGGTCTTCGAGGAACGGGCCGCCGCCGATCCGGATCCGCAGGCGCTCTGAGCCCTGTGCCTGGTCGGGATCCGGTAAACCCTGTGAAACCTGGTGACTGCGGGCGGCCTGGCAGGTAGAAAGCCCTTGATGACCACCACCCTGCGGCCGTCCGGGCCGCTCCAGCGGGACGACCGGGGCTCCCGGTCGCGTACCTACGACGTGTGCGTGAACAGCAGACGCGTCGGCAGTGTCGAGCTGGGCACCCATCCCACGCTCGGGCCGACGGCCGGGGTGCTGCGATCTGTGGCGATCGACGCCGGCGACCGGCGGCGCGGCCGTGGCACGGTCGCCGCGCTCGCCGCGGAGGAGGTACTCCGCGACTGGGGCTGCACTCGGGTCAGCGCCTCCGTCCCGATGGAGGCCACAGCTGCGGCGCGGCTGGCGACGGCTCTCGGATACGCCGAGGAGAGCCGCCGCATGATCAAGGAGCTGACCGCCGGCCAGCTGCCCGGCCTGACCGCCGGAGGCGAGGGCCGGCCCATGGACGAGGCCGAGTTCGGCGACTGGTCGGCCTCGGAGATCGAGGGCCACGCGCAGTTCCTGGTCGCACAGGGGGTCCCGCCCGAGCAGGCTCGTGCACGTGCCGTGGCCGACCAGCGCGAACTGCTTCCCGAGGGGCTCACCACTCCGCGGACCTGGATCAGGGTGATGGAGGCCGAGGGCGCCATGGTGGGGCACCTGTGGGTGGGAGAGCGTGAAGTGCGTCCAGGGCGGCAGGGCGCCTACGTGTACGCCATCGAGGTCGCCGAGCCCCATCGCGGGCGGGGCCACGGACGGACGCTCATGATCCTCGCGGAACGGATCGCTCGGGCGGAAGCCGAGGCGGACCTGCTCGGACTGCGGGTCCGCGCGGGCAACACTCCGGCGCTGCGCCTCTACGAGTCACTCGGCTACCAGGTGACGCACATCGACGTGGGCAAACGGCTGCTCTAGGCGCGACTGGCAAATAGCGCCGTGCGCCCCCCGGGCGGGGCCCCCGGCCGGGGGGGGGGGGGGGGGGGTTGCCCGGCCGGCGGGGGTGGGGGGGGGGGGCGTTCCCCGGCCAGCGGGGCCGAGGCGGGGGGGCGTT
>NZ_JBHXFA010000125.1:10156-12826 GCF_042724175.1 Streptomyces sp. NPDC127084 | reverse complement strand
TCACAGCTCTCTCTCTCGAGATATATTTAGACAAACCTGCTCTTGCTATCTGGGTTTGTAGTGGGCCGAGACCCACACCGCCCGGCGCCCCGCGGGGGGGGGGGCCCGCGGCCGGTCTGGTGCGTGGGGGCTTTCCCAGGCCTGCGGGGCTGAGGCGTGGGGGCTTTCCCAGGCCTGCGGGGCCGAGGCGTGGGGGCTTTCCCAGGCCCGCGGGGCCGAGGGGACGCGATCGCAAGCGGATGGTCCCCCCCGCCGCAGGCAGGGGGAGATCATCCTCGTACCGGCATCCTTGGATGGCGCCGCTGACGCCGGCAACGCAGCGCGGGGGCCCACCTCCCTGCGTAGCCAGGGGAGTGCCTGCTGGGGGCACCTCCTGGCGGTCCCCCGCGTCAGCCGGTGGAGCAGCCCTGGGGGAGTCGCGGGCCAGGCGCGATGTGGCAGACACGGCCTGGCCGTGGAACGAGCGGCTCCAGCCAGGAGTTCTCGCTAAGCGTCGCCCTGTTCCGCCAGAAGCCGGTCGATGATCGCCTCGACACGCCCGCGCAGACCTTCCTGGCTCTTGCCGCCGTCCAGTCGCTCGCCACCGACGAGATACGTCGGGGTGCCGGTGACGCCGATGGCCTTGCCCTCGGCCTGGTCGGCGTCCACGATCAGGATGTGCCGGCCGTCGATCAGGGCGGTGTCGAACTCATCGGCGTCCAGCCCCAGTTCACGAGCCACCTCGATGAGCAGCGGTTCACCCCTGCCGTCCAGTTCCTCGACCCGGTCGAGGACGGCCTCCACGAAGGCCCAGCCGCGGCCCTGGACCGCGGCCTCCTCCGCTGCCTGCGCGGCGGCGAAGGCGTGCTTGTGCTTCTCCAGCGGGAAATGGCGCAGGCGCGGCTCGAGCCGGTCGCCGTAGCGCTCCCGGAGCGCGCGGAGATCGGTGAGGGCGGTGCGGCAGTCGGGGCACTGCAACTCGCACCAGACGTCCAGGACGATCGGCGGTGAGGAGGTCTCGCTCATGCGCACAGTCTCCCAGCCGTGCGGGACCCGCCCCCACCGGGACCGGGCCCGACCCCGAGCGGGGCTGAGGGTAGCCCGGAGATCTCCCTGACATGCGTCCGGATACATGGCCCCCGCCGGGTGCGGCGGTGCAGGATGGGAAGGAAGAAGGGACAGGACAGAGAAGAGGGAAACGGAAGGCGCGTCGGCAGGCGCGCACCGCAGCCTCGTTCGCTTGGAGGGCCGGATGCTTGCCGAGACCATTTGTTCCGCGGCTGCCGCGGCCGGACTGGGCATCGCCGCGGTCACGGCGTATCGCAAGCGATACCTGAGCGCGGCCAGAATCGCCGCGTATGCCCTCGTGCCCCTGGGGTTGGTGCTGACGGGCGCGGTCGGCTGGCTGGCCGGCACGGCGTTCAGCCCCGTGGCCTGGGTGGGCGTCGGCCTCCTCGGCCTTTCATGGGTGCTGTTCTCGACGACCCGCAGAGCTGAGCGCCGTGCGCTGGGGAAGAAGGCGCGGGAGGACCCGTCGCCGACGGCGGGGGCCGCCGCCGGCGGTCAGGCGGGGCAGCTCAAGCCCGGCAAACGGGCCAAGGCGAGTAATCAGAGCTCGCGGCCTGCGGCGGGTGGCGCGGGCGGAGGGGATGACTTCAGCGATATCGAGGCGATCCTCAAGAAGCACGGCATCTGAGGTCTGCGGGCCCCAATGTGCGAAACGCCACGGGATCCGGTGAACTCGGCGCCCCAAAGGGCGTGTTGCCCGATCATCGCGCCGGGGGCTGCGTCATCATCGCCCCGAGATGCTGGATACCTCCGCGGGGCAGACCCCCGTCCCGACCCCTGCTGATGAGCCGCGTGGCTGCCTTTTCGCGCTGTCCCAGCCGCCGTTGATGATCTTTCTCGCCGTGATCGGCTGTCTTCTGCTGATGGCCGCGGTTCATGATCTGTTACTGCTGTGACGGGCGGCGAGCAGACTGGGCGAGGACGGCGAGACCGGGAGGGGGAGGCTGAGGATCAGCCCGCCGCCTCCTTGCGGCGCGCACGGTATGCGGCGACATGCAGGCGGTTGCCGCAGGTGCGGCTGTCGCAGTAGCGGCGGGAACGGTTGCGGGAGAGGTCCACGAATGCGTTTCCGCAGTCCGGCGCCTCGCAGCGGCGGAGCCGCTCCTGCTCACCCGAGACCACGATGAAGGCGAGTGCCATTCCGCAGTCGGCGGCGAGGTGGTCGGCGACCGACGCTCCCGGGGCGAAGTAGTGGACGTGCCAGTCGTAGCCGTCGTGGTTCGTGAGATGCGGGGTGGTGCCCGCCGCGGCGACGAGCTGGTTGATGAGCTCCGCGGCGGCGCGCGCGTCCGGAGCGGCGAAGACCCCGGCGAAGCGGGCTCGTACCGTCTGCACCGCCGCGAGGTCGGCATGGGTCAGCTCACCCACGCCACTGACTTGGTGGCTTTGTACAAAGTCGTACAGGGATGGGAGGTCCCTGAGCTCGTCGTTCCCCGCGCGTTCGGGCGCGGTGTTCACCAGATCGACGACGGTGTCGAGGGCACTGCGGGTGTCGTGGGGGATCAGCACGATTCGCTCCCTGGCTGCTGCCGGCGGATGTCCGCCGAATTGCGCTGACTCTAGCGTCTCCTCGAAACGCGCGAATGGCGTGGGGGGAGCGGGGGGGGAGCAAGTTGGGGGCGC
>NZ_JBHXFA010000125.1:8646-10146 GCF_042724175.1 Streptomyces sp. NPDC127084 | reverse complement strand
GGCATAAACACTTTCTCGCACCCTGGTTCCTGCGGGCGTCGGACCGCGAATTGGCTCTCCATTTCCCGTCACGCCAACCCCGCCAATTGCGGTTGCACCCGCGGGTGATCCCACTGTGACGACGCCATGGCGTGCCACGCGCCCTACGACCTTGGCGCGGCGCCGTCTCCCCGAGTCGGACGGCGCCGCGTGGTTCCCGGCCCTGGGTCAGCTCTCGGCCAGGATGTGCGACAGCTCGGTGTCAAGATCGAAATGACGGTGCTCGGTGCCCGGCGGCACCGCCGCGTCGGTGCGCTTGAGGAAGGACTCCAGGGCCCGCGCGGGCGCCTCCAGGAGGGCCTCGCCCTCCGGAGAGCTCAGCGCGATGCAGACGACTCCCTGGCCGTGGCTGCGCGATGGCCAGACTCGGACGTCACCGGTGCCGGTGGGCCGGTGCAGACCCTCGGCGAGGAGATCGCGGGCGAACACCCATTCGACCGTCTCTTCGGCTCCGGTATGGAAGGTGGCGTGCACGGCATAAGGATCGGCCGTGTCATACCGCAGGCCCGCGGGTACAGGCAGTGAGGACTCGCTCGATACAACGAGGCGCAGGTGCAGCTCGCAGCTGACCGTGGTGTTCATAAGCGCCAGGGCCTTTCGCTCAGTGTGCGCTCGGGGATTCGCACGTCGGCGAAATCGACATGCCACCTACGGTGCCGTTGTAAACCCCTCTGTCCGTTTTGTGATCCTCCGAGTACCCCGTACGGAGGAGTGTCATCTCCGACTTGGCGGTCATTCCCGATGGGGGTTCCAGTCAGGTACTTTGGGCCTTATGAATGCGGAGAGTGACGAGCGGGTGAAGGGTGGCGCGGCTGTGGTTCCCGAGCCCGGCACGGGGGACGTGGCCATTGCGGCGGCGGGTGATCCGTTGGGTGGCGAGCAGGCCGCCGAGCCGCCTCTCGGGTCCCGGGCGCCGGAATTCGTGAAGGCGCGCCGTACGCTGCATCTGAGCTGGCAGGTCGGCGTGTTCATCATCGGCCTCGCCGTCGTCGGGGCGGGCGTGATCATGTTGCCCCTGCCTGGCCCCGGCTGGCTGGTGATCTTCGCCGGTATGGCGATCTGGGCGACCGAGTTCGTCTGGGCCCAGCTGGTGCTGCGCTGGACGAAGCGCAAGGTCACCGAGGCGGCCCAGCGGGCCCTGGACCCCAAAGTGCGCCGGCGGAACATCATCCTCACGACCGTCGGCCTGGTGATCATCGGCGTGCTGGCCGGCGTCTACTTCTGGAAGTTCGGGTTCGCCATGCCGTGGAAGATTGCCGAGTAGTCACAGGCAGTGACGACCGGGGCTGGCGAGTGAACGCGCGACGATCATCGGGATGGTCAGGGAGCGCCGCTGACATGGGGTAATGTTTGCGATGCGCCGGGGCGATTAGCTCAGTGGGAGAGCGCTTCGTTCACACCGAAGAGGTCACTGGTTCGAACCCAGTATCGCCCACCACCCGGATCGGAGGCCCCGGAGAC
>NZ_JBHXFA010000125.1:5186-8636 GCF_042724175.1 Streptomyces sp. NPDC127084 | reverse complement strand
CGAGCGCGACCTGAACTCCCCCCCTCTCTCCGACATACCACACACCCAACACCCCCCCCCCTCCGGGGCGCCCCGCCGCCGCCCTCCCCCCCCCCGCCCCCTCCGTGATTTCACCCGATCGGACCAGCGTGCGGACCGCCCGGAGAGGGCCGTCTCAGCGCATGCGGCCCAGCGTCTCGCGCAGCCTGCGCGCATCGTGCAGCCGCCGCTCGTACGTCGCGCCCACGGCGAGCAGCAGCAGCCCGGCGACGGCGGGCGGCAGCCAGCGCGGCAGGGCGCCGACGACCTGGATCACATACGGCGCGAGCTCATGCAGCGCGTCCAGCGCCAGGGTCGCGCCGCCGAGCACCAGCAGCGCCTGGAGGCGGAGCCGGGCGCCGGCGAGCGTGAGGCCGAGCGCCGCCGACCCCAGCAGCAGTGGACGCAGCCAGTGCGCGTCGCCCCAGGCGGCGAGCAGACTCGGCACCAGTGTCACGGCCAGTCCGGCACCGTATGCCGTCCATGACGACGCCTCCGGGTCCCGGCGCCGCCGCAGCAGACCCACCACGAGAGCCGGAACGGTCACCGGGAGCGTGTAAGCCTCCGGCGCCGACACGTCCGACGCGCCGAGGCGCACCCAGCAGGCCACCACGAACAGCACCACGGCGGTGTACCCGGCGAACGGGCGCCGATCCGATCGCAGCGCGGTGCCCGCCGCGATCACGCCCGCGAGGGACAGCGCCAGTGCCAGTGTCGGCGCGTGCGGCACCGCGAGACCGAGCGCGACCAGACCGGCCGTCGCCCCCGTGAGCTCGACCGGAAGTGCCACCGGCTGAGTGCGCAGGCGGGCGGCGAGCACCGCGGTGACCGCAGGTACGGCCAGCAGCGCGATGCCCACCTGGTGGGTGGGCAGCCCCGCCGTCGCCGCCGTGGCCCCGACCAGACCCGCGCCCCACAGCACGGCCGCACAAGCGGTCACGATCCGGACGACCCCGCGGGCCGACACCGCCGCCGCCGCGGACACCGCTGCGAGCGACGCCAGTACGACGAAGGTCGCTGGACGTGTGGCCAGGCCGAGCGCGGCCACACTCAGAGCCCCGGCCACCGCGCAGACCAGTGCGGTCAGCGCGAGCGGGCCGCCGGCTCCGGGCCGTATGCCGGACCGGGCGGCCGTCGCCGGTGCCGCCGCCGTGCCGCTGCCCGACACGCCCTCCGCCTCCGTCACCGGGCTGTCCGCGTGGGGTACGGCACCGGCACGTCCGGGCCCGAGGCTCCCGCGGTCGGCCAGCACGGCCACCGCGAACGCCGCCGTCACCAGCAGCGTCCGGAGCGTCAGCGTCGCCGGATACGGAACAGCCGGGTGGGCGGTCGCGGTGAACCCGGCGCAGCAGGTCAGCACGAGCGCCCCGCAAAGCCCGGCGGCGCGGGGCAGCGGGACGGCGGCCGGAAGCAGGCGGGGCGCCGCCCAGAGCACCACGGCGACCATGGCGAGGATCACAGGTGCCGTGGACATGCCGGGCAGCAGAGCCTCGGCGGCGGGGACGCCGGACCAGACCGAGTCGGCGAGGGACAGCGGACGGGCCAACGCGAGCAGTGCGAACGGCAGGGCCATGACCAGCGCCATGGCGTGCACCAGAGCAGATGCCACCGACAGGCCGGTACGGACCCCGCGCGGCACCGGTATCCGCAGGGCGAACAGCAGGGCCACCGCACACAGCAGATAGCCGGGCGCCACCCACGACGCGGGCACCGCGGTGCGCACCACACCGCCCACCGCCGCGACCAGGGCGAGGCCCGCTACCGCGGCGGTCACCGGGGCCGACGCCGGCTCCCGCCACGCGGCGCCGAGCGCCAGGCCACCGCCCGCGAGCAGCAGCAGCCCCGGTTCCAGCGCGAGCACCGGTGAGTCCGCGAGCAGCGACAGCCACCCCGCCGCCAGCAGCGACCAGCCGCCGGTCAGCACGGCTCCCGTCGTCCCCGTCACACGGACGGCGCCCGGCTTCGCCTTCAGCGCGACGGCGATGTCGAACGCCGCCGTGGCCAGCACCGCCCATACCGTCGCCGACAAGCTCGCATGCGTCCCCAGGGCCCAGAGCGGCAGCGGGAGTTGCGCGGCCACCACAGCCACCGGCAACGGGGTGCGCAGGCTGCGCCGCAGCAGCCCGTAGCCCGCCCACAGAGCGGCGAGCACGCCCGCGGCGACGGCCGTGTACAGGACGGCGCCGGTGTCCGGCAGAACCGCGCGGCGCAGCGCGTACGCGTCGAGCACCGTCAGCACAAGGCCCAGCACCGCCACCGCCTCCGCGGTCGCCGTGAGCCCGCGCCGCAGCAGAAGGAGCGGCGCCGCCAGAGCCGCGGCCGTCACCACGCCGAGCACCACGGACCGCCCGCCGATGCCGAGATGGCCCCAGCTGACCACGGTGAAGGCGATCGCCGCGATCGTCAGCAGGATCCCGCCCAGGGTGAGCAGCACGTTCTGCGCGCTGGGCGAGGAAGCCCGCGGCGTCGCCGATGCCGGGGAGGCCGGCGTGCCCCAAGCACCCGGGCGGGCGGGCCACATCGGTCCGGAAGCACCTTGCGGGCCCGTGCCATGCGTCCCGAGCGCCTGAAGGCTCTGCACCAGCCAGGTCCTGCGGGTCAGCAACCAGGTTCGCCGTGCGTCGAGTAGGGCGAGCTCGCCATCGATGAGCCGCAGCTCCTCGGCAGGCGGCAAAGGGTTCTCCATGCCTGCAGTGTGGTCTTCGGCACAGCACACCGGTATGCGTGCGCGTACTCAGATCATCCATGAGTACGTGCGCACATACCGGCGTACCCGGCGCACACTCGGGCTATGGACTCGCACTGCTTCCGCTTCGAGAGCCTCTGGCGGCTGCCCGCACCGCCCGCACGCGTCTATGCCGTGCTGGAACGGGCCGAGGACTACCCCCGGTGGTGGCCGCAGGTCCGCGAGGTCATCCCTCTCGGCGGTCACTCCACCGCTGCCCGCTTCCGCTCGTTGCTGCCCTGCGACCTCGTCGTCACCGCCCGCGGCAGCCGGCTGGATCCCGGATCTGGGGTCCTGGAGGCGCGGATGGCCGGAGACCTCGTCGGCTGGGCCCGTTGGACCCTCACACCGAGCGGCGATGGCGGCACCCGCGCCCGCTATGAGCAGGAAGTGGTGGTGCAGCGCCCGTTGATGCGGCGGCTGGCACTCATCGCGCGGCCGGTCCTTCGGGTCAACCACGCGGTGATGATGCGCGCCGGACGCCGTGGGCTCACCGCCTATCTGGCGCGGGACGGGGAAGGAGTTTGAAGGAGGCCCGCCGCTACCTGTATGGTTCAGTGCGTTCCCGGGCGATTAGCTCAGTGGGAGAGCGCTTCGTTCACACCGAAGAGGTCACTGGTTCGAACCCAGTATCGCCCACCGGGAGAGGGGGGGGGGGGGGGCGAGAACCACCAGCAGCACGGAGAGGGAGGCGAACAAACCAACTC
>NZ_JBHXFA010000125.1:0-5176 GCF_042724175.1 Streptomyces sp. NPDC127084 | reverse complement strand
GCCGCCGGCCCACCGCGGGCTTTTATTGCGGTGGGCCCCCGGCCCCCCCACCCACACCCCCCCCCCCCCCCGCGACTCTGTGCGTTCCGGATCCACCACCTTCCGGGTGTTCACGCCGCCCGCGAGGCGGGCAGTGCGGGACGCAGCGGCCAGGCGGGATCGACCGCCTCCTCCGAGCCGTTGCGCGCGAACCACGCCTGGAGGCCCCGTGCCTGAGCGGCATGCCACACCGCCTGAAGTGTGTGCAGTTCCGCCGGCGACAGCCGCTCCAGGCGTCCGGCGAACCGGCGGCCCACAGCCCGTACGACCTCCAGTGCCGCTGTCGCGTCGGCCGCCGCGTCATGCGCCCCGGTCAGCGCCACCCCGTACTGGGCGCACAGATCGGTGAGTGTGCGCCGGCCCTTGCGGTAGCGGTCCAGATGCTTGTCCAGAACCCGCGGGTCCAGCACGCACATCGGCACGTGTTCCAGATAGTGCGCCAGCGACGAGGCGCGGTGGCGCCGCAGTTCGCGGTCCAGCAGGGTCAGGTCGAACGGCGCGTTCATCACGACGAGCGGTCTGCCCGCCGCGCACTGCTCGGCGAGCGCGCGGCCTATCTCCTCCATCACAGGGGCGGGCCAGCGACCGTGGTGCTGGAGGTGCTCCTCGGTGAGACCGTGCACAGCGACGGCCGCCTCGGGCACCGGTATGCCCGGATTGACCAGCCAGGCGGTGACGCGCGCACGTCCACCCGCCGAATCCTGGACGACCAGCGCCGCGGAGACGATCCGGTCTCCCTCGACGTCCACGCCCGTTGTCTCGGTGTCAAATGCGGCCAGGGGCCCTTCAAACCATTGCGTCATCCCCGAACTCCTCGCCCAAGCCGGGCAGATGCCGTGATCCCCTGCCCGAACCGGTGATACCCGCCCTGTTTGCGCGGTACGCCGCCGGGTGACAACACAATTGAGGGGACGGGAAACTGACGCCTCGTCGTGTACCTGAGGGGAGCGTGATCCGAAGGGGCACGGCGAAGTGGCCCGGCGGGGAACCGAGCCTCGAAAAGTCGGCACAGCCCGGAAGGCAGACGGAGCCATGGCGCTCGCGCAGCCAGAACCGGGTGCGCTGCCCGAGCGGACCGTACCGCTGCGCGGGGCACTCGCCACCACCGCCTGCATGGAGACCCTCCAGGTGGGGTATCTCCATGCGGTGGCCGCAGCCGCGGGCTGCTCGCTGTCCCAGCCGTTCCCCGACAACGGGATCGACTGGCATGTGAGCCACAGCGCTCCCGGACACACCGTCGACGACGAAGTCACCATCAAGGTCCAGCTCAAGGCGACCTACCAACTCGCGCCGCACCCACCGGGTTCGGCCTTCTCGTTCACGCTCGACAACGAGCACCTGGTGAAGCTGGCCCGGACACCGGTGTCCGTACACAAGATCCTCGTCGTGATGATCGTGCCGAGGGCCCGCGAGGAATGGCTGCGGGCCGACCACGACCGGATCGACCTCAGGCACTGCTGCTACTGGACGAACCTCGCCGGCCACCCGGTAACCGGCAGGCGCAGGACCACCGTGCGTATCCCGACCACGCACATCTTCGACGACCGGGCGCTGTGCGAGATCATGACCCGGGTCGGGACGGGAGGGAGACCCTGATGCACCGCCCGATCGGCGAACCGGTACCGCCGCGGACGAATTCCCCACTGCCGCGCCCGCGTTCCCTGCCGCTTCCGCTGCCGGACGACGTACCCGCGCCCTGGTACGGGAGCGGGGAGGACCCCGATCCCTCCTGCGTCGATCCCGTCGTGCTGGCAGCGCTGCTCGACCGGCACGGCTGGCGCCGACGCGGGGGAGCCGCCGGACGCTACACGCGGTGGACCCCGCCCGGACCCGCGGGCGGCGGCACCAGCCTGCTCGTGCCTGAGAGCCGGGCCTTCCCGGACGCGGACGATCTGCTGGGCGAGGCGCTGACGGCCCTGGCCCGGTCCGCCGCGCCTTCGGCACGGGAGGTGCTCGTCGGGCTGTCCGTGCCGAGTGACGAGATCCGCTGGTGGCGGGATGTCCCGCAGGGGACGTCCGGTGCGGTCGCGTGGACCGTGCAGGAGCAACTCCGGTCGGCGGCGCGGCAACTGCTGCTCGCGGGCGCCCTCGCGGGACACGGCCGTGCCGGGTACCACGGGGCGAGGCACCGCCGCCAGGCGCTGGCCGCGCTGGAGGGGGTCCTGGTCGGTCCGGCGCCGGGCGGGCGCGGGCTCACCGCCTTCGTACCGGTGACGAGCGGTCGGTCCGTCGCCGTCAGCCTGCACCACGCGCTGGCCGCCACCCGTGAGGCCGTCGACTACCAGCGGGCCACCGGCGGTATGGACGCCTTCGATACCGCGGTCGGGGCGGGTGTGAGCCGGGAGCTCACGGAGGCCGTCGTGGCGCTGGTACGCGGCACCGAAGGGGCCCGGGTCGCGCTGGCCTGGTCACCCGCCGCCGGGGTGCCCGAAGGCTGCGCGGCCCGCCCCGAACCCGTCGAGTTCTCCCCGGGGGACCTGCCCGCCCTGCGCGCGGCGGGTGCTCGCTACCTCCGCGAGGAACCGTCCGTACCCGTGCGGATCACGGGCGCGGTGGTCCGGATGCGGCGCTCGGGCACCCGCGGTGAGGGCACCGTGCGGCTGCGGGTCCTGTCGGGAGCCGAGGTCCCCCATGTCCGCGCGGTGCTGGATGAGGAGTCGTACCGGACGGCCGGGCACGCCCATCTGGTGGGCCTGCCCATCAGGGTCATCGGGCGGCTCGAGAGCCGCGGCGGCTTCCGCCGCCTCAGCGACGCGACGGGTGTGGTGCCGGTGCAGGTGGACGACGCCGAGCGGGACCGGTTGCTGAAGGCGCTCCATGAGAACCTCGACTTCTTCGAGGAGGCCTGCGGCGCGGACGACTGACCGGGGCGACGCCGCCCGCCGGGACCGCGGTATGTGGGGCCTGGGGCTTGAGGGCCAGGACGGGACCCGTACACCGGGACCCGTACACCGCGACGTCCGCGGACCGTTTCGCGGGCCGGCCGCCAGGCTCGGTAGCATGGCGTGACGCGCGCGTGCCGCTTCGGAGCGCGCTTCCCCATGAGGCAGGAGAGACCGGTGTCAGACGTCCGTGTGATCATCCAACGCGATTCCGAGCGGGAAGAGCGCGTGGTGACCACGGGCACGACGGCGGCGGACCTCTTCGCAGGCGACCGCACCGTCGTCGCCGCGCGGGTGGCCGGTGAGCTGAAGGACCTGGCGTACGAGGTCGGGGACGGCGAGGAGATCGAACCGGTCGGGATCTCGTCCCAGGACGGGCTCAACATCCTGCGCCACTCCACCGCGCATGTGATGGCGCAGGCCGTGCAGGAGCTGTTCCCCGAGGCCAAGCTGGGCATCGGCCCGCCGGTCAGGGACGGCTTCTACTACGACTTCGACGTGGCCAAGCCGTTCACGCCCGAGGATCTCAAGGCCATCGAGAAGAAGATGCAGGAGATCCAGAAGCGCGGCCAGCGCTTCTCGCGGCGCGTCGTCACCGACGAGGCCGCCCGCGAGGAACTCGCGGACGAGCCGTACAAGCTGGAGCTCATCGGTATCAAGGGCTCGGCGTCCAGCGACGACGGCGCCGATGTCGAGGTGGGCGGCGGTGAGCTGACGATCTACGACAACCTGGATGCCAAGACCGGCGAGCTGTGCTGGAAGGACCTCTGCCGCGGTCCCCATCTGCCGACCACCCGCAACATCCCGGCGTTCAAGCTGATGCGCAACGCGGCCGCGTACTGGCGCGGCAGCGAGAAGAACCCGATGCTCCAACGCATCTACGGCACCGCCTGGCCGTCCAAGGACGAGCTGAAGGCGCACCTCGACTTCCTCGCCGAGGCCGAGAAGCGCGACCACCGCAAGCTGGGCGCGGAGCTGGACCTGTTCTCCATCCCGGACGAGATCGGCTCGGGTCTCGCGGTCTTCCACCCCAAGGGCGGCGTCATCCGCCGGGCCATGGAGGACTACTCGCGCCGCCGCCACGAGGAGGCGGGCTACGAGTTCGTCTACACCCCGCACGCCACCAAGGGGAAGCTCTTCGAGAAGAGCGGCCACCTGGACTGGTACGCCGAGGGCATGTACCCCCCCATGCAGCTCGACGAGGGCGTGGACTACTACCTCAAGCCCATGAACTGCCCGATGCACAATCTGATCTTCGATGCCCGGGGCCGGTCCTACCGTGAACTGCCCCTGCGCCTCTTCGAGTTCGGGACGGTGTACCGGTACGAGAAGTCCGGCGTCGTGCACGGCCTCACCCGGGCCCGCGGCTTCACGCAGGACGACGCGCACATCTACTGCACCAAGGAGCAGATGGCGGACGAGCTCGACTCGCTGCTGACCTTCGTGCTCGACCTGCTGCGCGACTACGGACTGACCGACTTCTACCTGGAGCTGTCCACCAAGGACCCGGAGAAGTTCGTCGGCTCCGACGAGGTCTGGGAGGAGGCCACCGAGGTGCTGCGCAAGGCCGCCGAGAAGCAGGGCCTGCCACTGGTGCCCGACCCGGGCGGCGCCGCCTTCTACGGTCCGAAGATCTCGGTGCAGGTCAAGGACGCCATCGGCCGTACCTGGCAGATGTCCACCATCCAGGTCGACTTCAACCTGCCGGAGCGCTTCGATCTCGAGTACACCGGACCCGACGGCTCCAAGCAGCGCCCGGTCATGATCCACCGCGCACTGTTCGGCTCCATCGAGCGCTTCTTCGCGGTGCTGCTCGAGCATTACGCGGGCGCGTTCCCGGCATGGCTGGCGCCGGTGCAGGCGGCCGGTATCCCGGTCGGCGACAGCCATGTCCCATACCTCCAGGAGTTCGCGGCTGAGGCCAGGAGTCGGGGCCTGCGGGTCGAGGTGGACGCTTCGTCGGACCGGATGCAGAAGAAGATCCGGAACTGGCAGAAGCAGAAGGTGCCCTTCATGATCATCGTCGGCGACGACGACATGAGCGCGGGAACGGTCTCGTTCCGGTACCGCGACGGTTCGCAGGAGAACGGCATTCCCCGGGACGAGGCCCTGGCGAAGCTCGCTGACGTGGTGGAGCGCCGGGTGCAGCTCTGAGCAGCCGCTTTACGAGGGGTCGGGGCCCCGCGGGGCCCCCCCCCCCCCGGGGCGGCGGGCGGGGCGCGGGCGGCGGCCCCGGGCGGCGCCGCCCACCCCCG
>NZ_JBHXFA010000124.1:3536-23033 GCF_042724175.1 Streptomyces sp. NPDC127084 | reverse complement strand
CGTCAACCCCACCCCAAACACGACATCGGCCTGCCCCACCAACGCGGTGGAACAGGCCGACGTCACGTCGCAAGGGGCATTCGCCAACGGTGTCCCGTGGGTGCCGCCCCTCCGCGCTGCCCTGCGATGGGCAGGGACGCGTGAGGGGGTGCCACCGTTAGAGTGGCGTCACGGCAGACATACGAAGGCACGAGCAACGGGGGGCAGTTGTGCCGTCGGACTACATGGACTCCGATCCTCAGGTCCTCAAGAGCGAGGGCTTCAGCATGTTCAAGGTCGGCCAGGACTTCGCCGCGGCCACGAAGGCCCTGAAGGAGGGGCTGGGCGCGCTCGAAGGCAAGCAGGGCGACCCACCGCCGTGGGGTGACGACGACCTCGGTGAGAAGTTCGGAGTCGTCTACGAGGGGCTGCGCGACGGCATGTACGAGTCGATGTCCAGCCTGGCCGAACGGCTCGCGGGGATGGGCGTCGCCTTCACCAAGATGGGAGTGGCGCACGAGCGGAACGAGGCCGAGCAGGACGCCATCTGGCGGGAGACGACGGCCGAGTACGACGGTCAGGTGAAGCTGCCGCCCTCCGGCCCGCAGGGCACATTCCGCGCCGTATCACACAACGCGTGATCTGCTCCAGTCACCGGACACTTCCCCCATGCGGGCGCAGGCTTGCGCAGTAGGGTGAGACACGCTCGTTCGCATACCAGGAAGAGGCCTTAGCGACATGACCGAGGTACGGGACAACGAGGCGGAGATCGAGGCCGAGGACGTCAAGGCGCGCAAGGAACGGGAGAAGAACGAGCTGTACGCCCTCGACATCTCAGGGGTCGAGTGGCACGGCGCGCCCGGTACCGAGGCGCATGAGGAGCGTGTCGAGATCGCGTATCTGCCGGAGGGCGCGGTGGCCATGCGTTCCTCCCTCGATCACGACACCGTCCTCAGGTACACGGCGGCGGAGTGGCGGGCGTTCGTACTCGGGGCCCGCGACGGGGAGTTCGACCTGGTGCCCGCACCGCGGAGCGGCGGGGCGTCGGCCGGGTAGCCGGTCATGGGCCGGCTCCTGGGTGCCCCGTGGTGCTCCGTCCGTCCGCCTGGACCGTCGACTCGCCCCATAGGATGAGGATCTTGTCGTACGCATCCATGGAAGCGGCGGAGGACGGGGATCCATGACCAGCTCAGCCGAGGACTACGCACCACACCCTCACATAGGCGGCCGGGCCGCCGTGCTCCGCGCACTCACCGCATGGCGGGGCGCCGTCCCCGGCGCCCCGCGGGTGGTCCTGCTCACCGGGGACTCAGGCAGCGGGAGTTCACGGCTGCTCACCGGATTCCTGATGCTGTGCGAACCGGACTACCGCAAGCGGCTGCCCCTCGACGAGCTGGACCCGTCGACGGTCCCGCCGGACCTGCCGGCCCCCGCGGTACCCGCACCCGCCGGGCTGACCGCGGCCCAGTTCCTGTGGCTGCTCGCCGACCACTACGAGCTGGACGCCGCCAGGGCCGAGGACGTGTTCACCGAGCTGGCCGCCCGCGACGAGCCGGTGACCGTCGTCGTTCCGGACGTCGACCGTGCCGGCCCCGTACGGTCCGCGGACGAGCCCGCACGGCTCGTACGTGAGGTGCTCGCGCCCCTGGCTGCCACCGGAACGGTCCGGCTGCTGGCCGAAGTGCCCCGAGCGCTGGCCGCCGAGCTGGCGGGGAGCCTTGCGCCAGGCACCGTTCAGGTCATCGATCTCGACGCGCCGCAGTGGGCCGACCCCGACGGCCTGGTGCTGCACGCCCAGGCCGCGCTCGACCCGGAGTTCGGCGCCCCGGAGCTGCCGTTCACCGTGGTCCCTTCCACCCGTCTCGCGCTGGGGGCGGCGATCGGCCGCAGGGCCGGTACGAGTCCGCTGGTCGTCCAACTGGCGGTCAACTGCGTTCTGATGGCCCCGGATGGTTTCGACCCTGCCGACGAGAGCCGGTTGCCGACGTCCGTGGGCGAGGCGTTGGACCTGCACGCCAAGCGCTTGGGCGCCGACCCGCTCACACTGCGGCTCATGCTGGCGCCACTCGCCCTGTCCGAGGGAGCGGGCCTGCCGGCCCAGCTCTGGACGCGGCTGGCGAGCGCGGTCGCCGAACAGGACATGAGCCAGGCGATCGCGGGCGGGATGCTCCTCGCCGCACCGTTCGTCCAGCCCGGGGACGACTCCGGGGAGACCGATGAGGACGCGGGTGAGCGGGAAGCGGACGCGGCCGACGGCGGCCGTACGCTCCTGCGGCTGCTGCACCCGGCGATCGCGGACGAGATCCGCGCGGGTCTGCCCGATGTCCGGGCTACTCAGAGCCGGATCGCGATGGCCTTGCTGGAGACCGTGCCGGAGCAGGACTGGAGCAAGGCCGATCCCTACGTACGCGACCACATCGCGGGCCACACCCTGGCCGCCGGCCTGCTGCCCCAGCTCCTGACGGATCCGGGCCTCTTCGTCCACGCCGATCCGGTGCCGCTGCGCGCCGCCGTGGAAGCCGCGCCGGTCGGGGAACTGGGCGCACCGGCCCGTACGTATATGCGCACGGCGCCCCTGCTGACCCGCACGCAGGCACCCGCCACGATGCGTGCCGCCCTCCTGGAGACCGCGTTCGTCGAGGACGGACTGCCCGAGTACGCCGACGGGATACACCGGCTCGGGCTCGGACTGCCCTGGCAGACGTTGTGGAGCCTGCCGGTGTCCGGCGCCAGTGCCGTGACCGTCGGGAGCCTGCCCGGCTCCGGTGAACCGGCCGTTCCCGTACCCGTCGCCGTCCTCGTCGTTCCCGCGGGTACGCACGGGGCGATGCCTGTCGGTGTCCCCGGCGGCGTTCCCGGCGAGAGGGGCGATTCAGCGGTGCTCGTCCACGGCCTCGTCCACCCGGAACACTTCGGTGACGCCGCGCTCGACCAGATCACGCGCCCGTCCGATGACGAACGTGCCGCCGCGCCGCTCGGGCTGAGCCGGGGCGCCGACTACCTGCGCGTCTGGGACCGGGCGAGGCAGGAGGTGGTGGCCGCGCTGATCTCCGACACGCCCTTCACCGCCGCCGACCTCTCCCCCGACGGCGTCCTCCTCCTCGCCACCGAGCGGGGTGTGAAGGCCCTCCGCGTTCTCGCGGGTGGGGCGGGGCTAGCCTCTTAGGGATGTCCGACCGCGTTGTGCAACGTGGCCTGCGGCCGTTCAGGCACACAGAAGTCATGGCACGACAGCCTCACGGACACCTGTGGCGCATGCCCGCCCCTCCTGCCCCTCGCTGAACCGAACCCGCCACTTCGAAGGAGACTTCCCGTGACCATCCAGGAGCCGGAGCAGTCGCGTCCGGTCACCGGCCCCGGCAACACCGCGGTCTTCACCTACGTCGACCCCGGGAACGGGGAGGAGACCACCCTCTTCCGCACCTCCGCCCCTGGACTGCCACCCGCCGAGTACCAGGCGTGGAGCGCTCTCCGGCAGATGAACGTGCCGGTCGACAACGTCGTGGCCGTACACACCGACCTGCGTCCCAGTCTGCTGCCGGGTGGCTACACAGCCGAACTCCTCAACGCCTTCCGCTCCGCCGAGCTCTCCTGCTCTCAGACGTACGGAACCCGGCCCGAGGAGCGCGCGGAGGGCATCGCCGCGCTGACCGAGCAGGCCGAGACGTTGCACCGGATCGCGGGGCAGCAGCCGCCGCCCCGTCCGCACCGCCTCCCGGTGCCCGCACGGGTGGCGCCGGCGGAACCGATGCGTGACCCCGCACTCGGCCGCCACCTCGTCGATGTCTTCGGCCGGGACGGGGTGCGCCGCTGGGACGCCGACGACATCACGAACAGCCCTCTGCCCGAGCCGGCCAAGTCGACGCTCACCTGGGCCGGGCTCCCCGCCGACCTCCCTCTCTTCTTCAGCGCCGACCTACCGGACGCCCCTCCGGCCGGTGGCCTGTTCACCGACGTCGCCACGAATCTGCGCGAGCGTCGCAGCCCGGCCGACGAGGAGAGGATCAACGCGCTGGCGCACCTGGTCCGGATCGGCTTCGACGGCGTGGCGGTCATCGCGGTGCAGTGCCGGCCGGGTGCGGGACAGCCGGACGGCCTCGGCGCGATCTGGGCCGTGGACCCGGTGACCGCCTCCGCCCGCTACGTCAATGTCTCGGCCGCCGCATTCGCCCGCTGCCTGGCGGTGCTCGCCACCGCCAGGCAGGGGATGCAGGGCTTGGACCCCGTCGCGGCGGGTGGACAAGTGGCCGCACTGCAGGAGCAGTTGGCGGCCATCGACGCCTCCGCGCTGGGCAATGACGACACCTGGTGGTCGCTGATCGTCGAGCAGATGTGGCACGGGTTGTTCTGACCGGACGCCCATCGTCTCGTGGCCCCACCTCACTACCGCCGAAACGACGAGGAGAGCACCCATGGCATCCGACGACCAGGGCACCCCGGTCCCGCCGACCACCCCGGAGCAGGCCCTCGACATCGTCCGCAGCCGCTACGCACAACCCAAGCTGCCGGACGGCACTGCGGCGCAACTGCGCGTCGAGGAGTTCGACATCGGGTACCTGGTGTACGCGGTGTTCCCGCCCGTCACCGACGCGGCCGGCCGCCCGGCGGCGCCCGCCCCGCCCGGCGGCAGCAAGATCGTGGTCTCCAAGGAGACCGGCGAGACCGTCACCGTCCCCAACTACCCCACCGCGGCGGCCATCGCGTTGTACCGCAAACGGCGCCGGTGATCAGTGGCCAGTGCGATCAGTAGAGCGAGAACCCGCCGCTGTGCCGTCCCTGGTCCTTCCTGCGCTCCGGGCTCGTCGGCTCGGACGCGCCCGATGACGGTCCGCCGGGCGATGCCGCCTCACCCCGCCTGACCTGCTCGCGTTCCTCCTCCGACAGCGACTCCCACTGACCGCGCAGCGACGCCAGGCCCCCGCCGAGCGCACGCGCCACCGTGGGATCGTCCATGGCGTCACGCAGGGCGAGCTGACCGGACAGCAGCCTCTTCGCGGCCTCCTGCATGTCCTTTCCCCCCACGCCGGTCTCGGCGAGCTTGCGCAGGGCCGAGTTCAGCGAGCGGACCTGCTCCGGTTCCAGCGCCTCGTCCAGCACCCCGCGGTCCGGTGAAGCGCCTTGCGGCTGCTTGGCGTTCCCGGGTGTCCCGGTCATGTCGCTCCTCCTCATTCGCTGCCTGCCTCTGGTCCCGAAGTATCCACGACCGCCTGTGGTGACCGTCCGGCGCCGAGGGGGCCCATCGCGCTCGGATTGACCAGAAGCCGTCGGAAGCCGACCGCGAGGACTCGCCGCCATGCCCGGCGCCTGCCCGCCGCGCCGGAATCGACTCCCTGGTGCAGACGCAGCCGCCCCGCGGACGGCTGTCGCAGCCCCGGCACGGACCTCGTACGGATCCCCCGTGTCCACAGCCTCCCCGCAACCAGACCGGCGTCCGGTGCCACTACCCGGCACTCCCTGGGCGTTCTCCAGGTCCCGTCGTCGCCGATCCTGAAGAGCGGTCAATGCCGATGGTCTGCAGCGGATTTGTGACTGCCGACTGCCGAAGTGACGCAGAGATGAGCCGCTAAGGTGTTCGCTTACCCGTACACACATGCGGTTCCCCTTGGCGGAAGGGGGAGTTGTACGGCGGGTTCGCTGACCGGGGGTGCTTTCGGCTGTGTCCATGATGTTGCCTGACGAGCTGGTGTGGGTTCTCCAGATGCTCGGCTACACCTGGCCGAAGGCAGACGAGGACAAACTCAGAGAGTCCGCCGCGGTGTGGCGGAAGTTCGGCGATGACGTCACCGCGTTGCACAGCACGGCGAACACCAGCGCCCGCACGGTGACCGCCCACAACGCGGGCGAGTCGATCGACGCGTTCGTCAAGGCGTACGAGAAGTTCGACGGCGGGGGCGGAGGCGACGGCTACCTCGCGAACGCCGCAGAGGCGGCCTACATCATCGCCAACGTGATGGAGTCCTGCGCATATCTGGTCGAATTCGCGAAATGGGCGGTGATCGCCCAGTTGATCGCGCTGGCGATCGAGATCTTCGCGGCCCAGGTCGCCGCGCCGTTCACCTTCGGCCTGTCGGAGCTCGGCGCACTCGGAGCGACCCAGATCACGCGGATGATCGTGCGTCGGCTCCTCGACGAACTCAAAGAGGCACTGCTGCAAGCCATCGTCGAGGCGATGAAGGAGCCCGCGGTCTCGGCGCTCGAGGAAATGATCAAGGACCTGGTCCGGCAGTCGGTGAACGTCGGGTTCGGCGCGCAGGAGGGCTACGACCTCACTCAGACCGCCAAGGCCGGGGCCAGCGGCGGCTGGGAGGCCATCAAGCAGACCCCGCAGACCCTGGCCGAAGGCGTCCGCGACCACCTGGGCGCCAAGGCGGGCGGCCGCGCACGCCATGCCATCGACAGTCGCCTGAACGGCTATGACGGTCCGTCGGACGCGGGGGTATCCGGCGGGGACAGCACGGGGAGCAGCACCCGGGCCGCCTCGGGCTCGGCCGGTAGCGGCGGAGACTCCGCCTCGTCCGGCTCGTCCACCGGCTCCTCGTCCACCGGCTCGTCCCCCGACTCCACGTCCACCAGTTCCTCGCCCCGCTCGACCGGCGACTCCCCGGGCTCGTCCTCATCGACCCCCGCATCCGGTTCAGCCGGCGGCCACTCGGACACGTCGGGTCCGTCCTCCACGGCATCGGCGCATGGCGGCAGCACCCCGGGCGCGAACGTGAGTGGCGGGATATCCGCCGACGTAGGCGGTCGGGATGTCGGCGCGGCGGACACCGGCGCGGGTCCGGATTCAGGTGCGGGCTCCCGGGCCGACTCCGGCTCCGATTCCGGGTCTGCGCAGAATCCTTCCGCCCAGGACACTCAGACTCCCAGGCACACACCATCGCAGTCCGGCCCGACACTCTCGGACTTCGACGACCGCGCGACCGGTGGCACACCACCCGCCGCCGCGAGCACGCCCGGCCCGGCCCACTCCGGCTCTCCGGTCTCCGGCATCTCGTCACCAAGCCCGCAACCCACCTCCGCGTCCGCACACGCGCCGTCCGGAGCCACGTCCTCCTCGCCCGAAGGCGGCGGGATCGGCACCAGGATCGACGGTCTCGCCTCCGGCAGCCCGGCCTCGACCCAGACCAACGCCGCCCCGACGCCCACCTCGACCGACCCGTCAGCCGCCGGCACCGGCAGCCGCGCAGACGGCGGACCGACGACACCTTCGTCACCCACGACGCCGTCCAGCACGCCCGGCGCGGCCGGCACACACCAGGCCGGGAGCACCCCGGTCGGCCACTCCGCCGCCACGGGCCCGGGTGGAACCACGACCAACCCGGGCGCGGCGAGGAACCCATCCACCGGAGCGCCTCCCCCGGTCACACCGTCCCCCGGGGCAACCGGCCCCGCATCCACCCCCAACCCGACGACCCCGACGACACCCCGCAACTCACCGACTCCATCCGCGGACGGCCGCACAACGGGCACACCGGACCCGCGGATACCCGCCCATCGCATCCCCGGGAACACCACTCCAGGCGACGCCACCACTCCCCGCAACACCCCCGGTACGCCCCCGGGCGACCGCACACCACCCCGCAGCGCTCCCGGAAACTCGACCCCGGGTGCGACCACCCCGAACCCGAACCCGAACCCGAGCCCTGCCCAGCCGGCTCCGCCCAGGGCGGCATCCCCGTCTCCGTCCACCGGCACTCCCGCGACAACGCCCCCGCCGTCGACGGGGTCCGGCACCGACCGCACCCCGACATCGATCAGCAGCACGCAGAGCAGCGGCACACCGAACACCGCGGCACCTGGCCAGCGCACCGCCGACCACCCCGCTAGTCATCCCCCCACCCAGAGCACACCCGGGACACCGAGCACCCCGCACCAGCAGGGTCCGGCCTCCACCACCCCCAGGCCTTCCCAACAGCCCACGCCCAGCACGCCCGGCACGCCTCGGACACCCAACGTCCCACAGCAGCCGGCGGCGCAGTCCCCCAAGCCGGAGAACACCCCACCCCACCAGCCTCAGCAGCAGCGACCGACCACGGTGGCTTCCCCCCACACCTTCGCCACCAACCCGGGCTCTTCGACGCCACCTTCAGACACAGGCCGCCCAACCACACCGCAGACCCCGGGTTCCCCTCAGGCCGACGCCCCGTCCGCCGACAACCAGTCACAGCAGCCGAAGCAGGACGGTCTCGACGACATCCGCTCCGACCTGGACCACTCCCCGGGTGGCCTGACCCAGCCCGACCCGGCGGATCAGCAGGCCCTGGTCGACGCCGTCCCGCACAACGAGGACGGCACCCCGCAACGCTTCCCCGACCCCCACGGTTCGTGGGCACAGCTCCAGAACGACGGCGGCAACGAGGTCCCCGGCCGCAGCAACAACTGCGCCGACTGCTCCCGCTCCTTCCTGGAGACCTGGTACGGCAACCCGCAGGTCTCAGCTCCGCGCACGCTCGACCCCGACGAGAACGGCAACCACGACCCGTTCACCCCCGAGGACAACGCCAACGACAATCAGATCCGCTGGACCGGCGCACCCCACACCTACGCGGGCCCCGGCGGCGACCCCAACACCGCCAACACCATCGCCTCCACCCTCCAGCAGGCCGGCCCCGGCTCCGCGGCGATCGTCCAGGTCGACTGGCCCGGCGGAGGCGGCCACGCCTTCAACGTCGTCAACCACAACGGCAACATCGTGTGGATCGACACCCAGAGCGGCGAGGTCAGCGACCAGCCCCTCCACATCGACCAGGCCGAACACGTCTGGCACATCCCGCTCGACGCCAACCGCAACCCCATCGACACCACCCAGGACACCGACGGCAAGGACACCGAGAAGGAGCAGCAGGGGGCTGAAGCGTCGCAAGAAGGCACTACCGATACACAGCAGGAAGCGAACAACTCGACTGACGGGCCCGATGGCCATCAGCCCCACCAGGCAGACCCCTCCAGCGGGATACCGGCGTCACCTCAGGAGGGAAGCCACACGCAGTCGGCACCCTCGAACGCCGCAAGACCAGTTGACAGCAGCATCCGGGGTCACGGAAGAGAAAGCACACCCGAGGTCGATACACGGCCGCCTGACGGTCCTTCCGCCGAAAAGTTGCCCACTGCCACGCCGGGAACTGCATCCAGCCCCACCGACGGCACGAGCGAGCACGGGACTGGAAGCAACCAGCACGGGCGACCCGGCCACGAAGAATCGTCATCGACGCGCACAGGCACTCGCACCAGTGGGGTGCACTCCTTCGGTTCCCCCAGAGCGACGACTTCGACACCCGAGTCGCAGATTCCCACGCCCAGCGATCGGTCAGACGCATCCCGCCCTGCGCCGGAAGCCCCGCCCAGTGAACGGCCCACCCGCCAGCAGCACGCGGACCCACACGCCTCTGGTCCGCAGACTTCGCCCCGGCGTGCAACTGAGGCACGCCCCAAGGAACACACAAGGCTGACACCGCAGGCCCCCACGCCTCACGTGAGTCGGCCGGATACCGACTCTCCGGCACCCCCCGACATACGCACACCGAGTGCACCCGCCGGGCAGGGCAACACCTCGCTGCCTTCGGGTCCTGACTGGGGCGACCCGACCCGTACGACACGGAACGCCTCGCTTCCGGAGCCGGAACCACGCAGCGCGGAACAGTTGGGTCTGCCGCCGGACCACATGCAGCAGGCCGTACGTGATCACGAAAATGCAGACCCTGAAGCCCGGGGTCTGCCTGTGTACCGGGTCGATCTCGACCCCGTACACGACAACCTCAGAAGCTGGGCCAAGGACGGCCGCCTCGCCTCGGTACTGCAACACGCGTCTGACAGGATGAGCGCGCTGCAGGCTGCGCGCGAAGCTGGGGAAGCCGACCTACCCCCCACCACTCTCAGCCGCAAGTTCCTGGAAGACACGCTGGGCGAGGAATTTCGCCAAATGAACGATGGTCAGCGTTCGGCTGTTGTCGCTTCCCTGGCTCGGCTCAGTCTCACCTACCACGAGAGCCAGGGAGTGGGGCACAGCCCTGAGCACGACAGGGACGGCCGGCCGTACCACGACGCCGCCCCGCGCCGGGACGGCAACCCCGACCTGGCGACCGACTCGGAACGCGCGGTGAGCGCAGATGCCCGCGATCGAAGCGGCAACAATTTCCCAAGCAAATACCGTAGAGACCCAGAGGCAAAAAGCGCCCTCCGCGAGCTGCATGAACGCCTGACAGGGAAGTCCAAGGCGCCCACCAACGATCAGATCAATGCATTGATCGACGCTTCAGGGCACAAGCCGGATTTTTCCGGAAAGAACTATGCGGTCATCGAGGTCATTGACGCCGATGGCAACAGCAGTTACGTCGTCGACTCATCCGTACCGACGGACCCGACAGGAGTTTCACCACGCCATTCAGAGAAACATCTCCTTGAGTGGCTTGACCGCACAAACTCTGGACCTGACGGGGTCAAGTACAGTCTGGCCGGTCTCTACACGGAGCGGGAACCATGCGGTGTCGGAGAAGGGCATGCCGACTGCTCCACCCGCCTACGAATTCACCCGGACATGAAGAGCGACAGCACTCCGGTCTACTACAGCACCACTTACCGCACGGATCCTGTTGGAGTTGACCAGCGGCAAGAGAAGCGAGAAGAGCTCAAGAAGCTCCAGAAGAAGGCAATCGACGCCATGGACGAAGGGATCTCCGAGAAAGAGAAGGGGGAAAACCTCAAGAAGCTCAGACTGCACAACGACCAAATCTCTCGCCAAGTCGGCAAGATCACCACCGACAATGAAGACAAAATGGTCGCAGAGATGGATAAACATCTCGCTGTGCTGGGTGAAGTCTGGGCACAGACTATGCTGCATATCGTTACGCCTCAGTGAGGAACCACATGACCGAGACGCCCCCAAATCCCGAATGCCTTCCCCTGGATCAGTCAGTCTCCCGCGTTCTCGAGTGGTGGAGAGAAGGGCCCTCGGGAGGGCGCGATCTCCATGTCGTCAGCCAGTGCGGCAGTGACACTCTGCTGGAGCGCGTCGATCAGAGTGTCGCCGAGAGCAGGCTCCTGGACGCGACAGGGATGTACGCGGACGCGGTTTTCCGCAATATGCTCAGCCTGGTCGGGGTCCCGGATTCCAACCTGACGCGCTACAGCTGGTACCGCGCTGTGCCACGGAGCTCTGAGGACAAGCTTGTCCTGGTCAAGAACGCGTGGCAGGCGGGCCCCACCCGCAGGTCCGCCCATCCGACCATCATTCGGAACTCCGCAGCCAGACGGTTGGCACTTGAGGGTCCTGGCGTGGTGGTCGACGTTGGTCCTGCGGACAACGAGCAAGCCGGTCCGCAGCGCCGAGGAGCGACCGTACAGCTGGACGACTCGGCACTCCTCGAGGAACGGCTCGATCGGGCGATGAGCTCCTCTCACATTCAGGTGCTCGCCCTCTCCGAACCCAGGCGCGTGCCCCTGGAGGTGTGGGGGCAACTGGCCCAGGGCGCAGGACTGCCGGATTGTGCCGAGGAGTTTCTAAGCGGTCTTGCCTCGCGGTATCCGGAACTTCTCACGGTCGCCGACGATCATGTCGCCTTCATCGATGAGGCTGTGCCCGAAGCATTGCGCCACCGAGCGCCCGCGGACTTCAAGGCCCGGGTGAACCGCCATATCGCACGGTGGCTTCGCGAAGCCTCTCCCCGGCTGCGCCACCCTGACGGGTGGGCCGCTTCCGGAGCGCTCGGCTGGTACGCAGCACACGGACTGGCGATGCACGCGGTACAGGCAGAACAGTTCGAAGCGCTTCTCACCGATGGTGAAGTGGTGGCCAACCTGCCTTGGGCCGTGTTGGTGGATGCCGCGCACTGTGCTTACGACGGGTCGCTCCCCGGGTCGAATCCGGCAGCGGACGCCGTGTTCCTCCAGATGTACGGTGTCACTCCACCGTCTCAGGGCGAATGGGCCTCCTGGCTACACCTGATGGCGCTGTCGAGGGGTGACACCGAACTTTGCCATGGGCTCGAGAACTCCAGTGTCCGCATGCCATGGAAAACGCGGTGGACGCACTGGCGTCCACCGGGCGGGTACGACGTCGGCTACCTCAGGCCAGGCCCGGTCTATTCGCTCTACACGGTCCGCTGGCAGGGGCGTCCGGCTGTGGCGGCTTGTACGGCCGAACGCAGTGTGCTCATTTGGGATGTCGTGACCTCCGAGCTCGTGGCGGGCCCATGGAGCGAAGAGCAGTTCCCTCCCGACCAACTGCACAACCTTTCCTGGGGCACTGAAACAGAAACACACGATACGCGGGAGGCCGGTCAGACTTTCGGCCCGGCGACACGCAGCGAGCTCCGCGCACAGGACCATTGCACCGAAGGCCCGGTCGAGGAAGACGACTTCCTGCCGATCTCCCTCGATATGGGCACCGTCACCGTCGTGGCGGGGCTTGGCGGCGTATTCGCGGTCGAGTCGACCACACCAGATGAACCGGCTGTTGTCACAGATCTTTCTGACAACGCTCCACTCCTTGGCAATAAAACCGCTGCTGGACCCGCTCGACCCTCTCGGGCGCAGCTCGGACTCTCCGCGTTTTCTGAGTTGACCCCGGATGTCCGATTCCTTCGCACCGACACAGCGCGTCTCCCAGCCGGTCTTACGGACCAGGTCGCCCGTCGCATCCTCGCCGACACAGGTCTCCCCGCTTTCGAAGCGAAGGGCATCAGGCTGCACCCGGAACGTGCCGAGTTTCTGCGTGAATGGCAGTGGCCGAGCGACGTCGAGCAGGCCCAGGAGTCCGGACCCTTCTACGAGATCGGCATGTGGATGGGCGGTGAGGTCGTGATCGACGGACCGTCGGGACATGTGCTGCGCATCCCCTCCAGCCCTGACGAACCCGGCCTCGAAGGTGTCCTTGTCGCCACTGACTTGGATCGCTTCCTGAACATGCTCATCGAATGGATCACAGGCCGCTTGATCCTTGAGGATCTGGACAACTCGGATGAGGCCTTTCTACTTCGCCAGCACATCGACGACGCTATCTGGATGATCGATGACACGAGCTCGTCGGCTGGAGCCTGGCAGTACCCCCTGCACAACGATTGACGCCCCACCACCCGACCGCACCCCCGCGTGCAGCGGCGCTCCAACTTCGGCCTGCCTTCGTCCTGTCTCCCGGACTCGTTACTCCGACCGACTGCCCGAAAGCCACCACTGCCGAGGAGCAGGAAGCCGAGAACGAAACGGATCGCGCCAAACAGTTGAGGTCCGCGCTTGAGGATCGACGTATCACGTACGTCCTCATCAAGGGACACCCCCTACGGCGAGCGACATAACGGCTACGAGACGCACCAGTTCGACACCAGAACGCAAGAGGAGAAGGACGCGGACGATGCTGCGGATCCCGAGGCATGACGCACGCTCGCATGAGCACATTGACCCGGTGCTCGACATGCGGAACAGGAGTTTCAGGCGGTCACTCGAATACCTGGAGACATGCGCCAGGATGGCCCGCGCTCACTCATCGTGACTCAGTGGATTTGACACTAGGGCGTGTTGTGAAAGTGCTGGTCACGGGCGGCTTGGCCTACGTGGGCGGCGTCGTTGTCAGTGGTTTCGTGCATGATCGGCGCGTCAGCACTCCTAGGGATGGGGAAGCGTCATGCCGATCACAAACCAGCAGATAGCAGGGCACGCGTTTCTGCGGCCGATGTATGCGGACTCGTACTTCCCCGATCACGTCGTCGACCGGGGCAGGGCGATCCTGTTGCGGCTGTGCGAGCGGATTGAGGCTGAGCAACCGTCGGACCTGGGTGCCCTGTATGCGCTAGCCCAGGCCGCAACGGAGGAATTCAACCGTCTGGAGGCGGAGTTCGAGGCAGCCGGGAGTGAGATCGAGACGGTTGCGCGCGAGGTGATCGCTGAGGACTTCTGGTTCGTCGCGTCGGCATACGGGTTCACGGACGCGGATGCAGAGGAGCTGATCGCCACCCGGGACTGGTGAGCAACGACCTGAAGGCCATCTGCCGATCAGAGCCATTCGTTGAGGGCTGCGACCAGAACGGTTGCCTCGTAGCGGACGGCGAGCTTGTCGTATCTCGTGGCCACCGCGCGGGGGCGCTTGAGGCGGTTGATGCCGCATTCCACTGCGTGGCGCTCCTTGTAATCGACCTTGTCGAACTTCGGCGGACGTCCGCCGCGAGAGCCGAGCTTCTTGCGGTTGCGGACCTGGTCAGCCTTCTCCGGGATGGTGCAGCTGATGCCGCGTCTGCGTAGGTAGGTGCGGTTCCGCGGGAGCCGTACGCCTTATCGGCGCGGACCTTGTCCGGTCGGGTTCGCGGCCGGCCCCGACCGATGCGGGGCACCCGGATGCCCTCCAGGACCGGCTGGAACTGCGGACTGTCGTGCCGCTGGCCAGCGGTGACAAGCAGCGACAGCGGCTTTTGCCCCTGCTCGACCGCCAGGTGCAGCTTGGTGGTCAACCCGCCGCGCGAGCGTCCAAGGCCGTGATCGTCGGGCTCGGTGTCAACGCCGCCGGGAGGCTCCTTCTGCAGCGCCCCTTATACGCGCCCCGGCGGCGTGCTGGTGGGCCCGGGCGATCGTGGAGTCCACGCTGACATCCCACGTGATCAGGCCCTTCATGTCGGCATCGACCTGCAACTGCTCGAAGATCCGCTTCCAGGTGCCGTCGCGCTGCCACCTGCGGAACAGGTCGTAGGCCCGGTCCCACGGCCCATACCGCTCCGGCACGTCGCGCCACGGGGCACCGGTCCTGGTCCGCCACCGTACGCCGTTTATCAACTGCCGCCGGGTCCACACAGGTGGACGGCCCGGCTTCTTGCCCAGCGGCAGCAACGGCTCAAGCCGGGCCCACTGGTCGTTCGTCAGATCACCACGGCCCACGGCAGGTGATCATCCACGACCAAGATCGACTTTCGCAACAGGCCCTAGAGGCCGCGCACGGCTCCAAGGCTCGGTTCCTTCTCCACCAGCTGGGTCAGTCCTGCCTGTAGCGCCAGTCTGCTCCGCATGGGATCGGCCTCCTCCCGCTCGCGGGCAAACTTCTGCCAGTCCGCCGGCTGCATGAACAACATGTCATTGGTGCCGGGGATGATCACGACGCCGCCGAACGGCGGATCACCTGCGATCCAGGCGCCACCGTCCTCTGCCCCTTTGGGCCAGTGTCGGACCGCTGACGCGTTGATCGCACGCATAAGTGGCGCACCCTGCTGTCCTCGAGTCGAAACCCGAATGGTGAACACCGTGCCGAGCAGCTGCCACTGCTCGCTCTTCTTGGCCACTTTTGTGCGATATTCGAGCGGATAGGTGCGCAGTATCTTCTCGCACGCGGCGATGCGTCGGCCGTGCCTGGTCCGAATGAGCAGGAACAGCAGTACGTAGACTCCGGGGAGGATGGGAAGCATCGTGAACAGGGAATCGGGGACTCCCGCGACATGCAACAGGAACGGCACCGCGAGCCAGCCGAGGCCGAGAGCAATGCGCCCGACGACATGCCTTGCCCATGTTCTCCTGTTGTGCTCAAGCACCTGATCGATGTCGGGTGCCTCGGTTGAGCCTGCCATGCTGTTCGCCGTCCTCACCCAAAGTCGTTACGTATCGTGGCGGCCGCAGTGCCGGGCTCGGGTACCTCGTGTCCCCCGGCCGCAGGAAGCGAGGGATCGGTGAACGTCACCGTGTGAGCGACGCCGAGCAGGATGTCCCGGTAGTCATCTGCGAGCTCGACAGCGGCCGTCACCATTTGGATCATGATGATGTCGCTGGTTCCTGAGCCCGTGACAGCGACGGTACCTTGCCACACCCGCCCCTCCAGGGGAGTGTCGCTCCCCTCTGCAGACCTGCCGGGTGCCGTGGTGACGACCTTCTTCTCCGCGAGGAAGCCTGTGCCGCACGGCAGCTCCAAGGGACGCATTCCCTCGTCGGCACTGTCCGCGGCCGTGCCTGCGAGACTGGCGATCACCAGCTTGGCGTTGCCTCCGGACGCTGGGACCGTCGAGACGGTGAGCACGGAGAACGCGATCCCACCGGCGTCGTCCGGGTGCGAACCGATCAGACAGGCCTGGACACGATGCGCGTTGAGCGAGATGACGACGCCGGCGTAGAAGCGCAGGACTTCCTCTGCGCGGAGCCGCATCTCCTCCGGCAAGCTCAGCACTTGCCGAACCAACGCCTCGATCCGCTCTACCGGGGGGTCGAGATCCATCTGCAGATAGCCGTGCGGAATCGCGTACCAGAACGCCGGCTCCCTTTCGCCCACGGGTTCTGTCATGAGCTCGGTCACTCGCTGATCCACCGTTCCCGGTCAGTTGCCGTGTTCGTCATACGAGACCCACCAGTCCCGCGAGGCCGTAGAACCCGGCCCCGGCTTTGGTGAGCTCAGCGGCGTTGTGGCCGCTGCCCTCCTCCGGTATCACGCCCTCTGCCTCGAGAGAGGACAGAGTGTTGGCCGCGACATTGAGGCCGTTGGCACTGAGATTTCCCAGCAACTTGGCCGACCCGGTGGCACTTTCCGCCGCAGCTGCCCAAGCGTCGTCGGCTCCGGCCTTGGCGCTGGTCTTGAAGACATGGCCGAACTCCCTCGCGAACTCGGTTGCCTTCTCGGTGTTCTTCACCGCCACGCCCATGCCGTCCGCCATGCGGAGACCGTCTGCGATCTCCCGGCCTGCCGTCCCTAGTGCCTTTCCACCAGGAACCATGCCGAGCACGTCACAACCGAAGGAGGCGTAGGCGGAGAAGGTATCCCCGTTCCAGCCGAATTTGTCCCCCCATGGCAGGAAGGCGTCCCGGAATTCGGGATCGGCGAAGTTCTTGGCCATCGAAGCTGCGCTCGCGACCAGGGCGATCCCGGCGAACAGCGGCGCGAGCGGTGTGGGGAACAGGGCGAGCAGGCCGGCGATGGCACCGATGGTCCCGGCATGTTCCAGCAGGAACTCGCCGGTCGCCTTGATGCCCTCCCAAATGGCGTCGACAGCCTTGCTCAGCCAGCCGGGCTCCTTCGGTGCCAGTTTGTCCGTGGCGTCATCGAGGGACTTGGCGACCGTCTCGGCGTTGTCCGCGTGAGTGGTCTCCAGCTCCTGGGCCTTGGTGATGATGTTGTCGTACTCACCGTTGGCCTTGTTCAGCGCGATGGTCGCCTCGTTGAGGCTGCGCTCGGCCGCCCTGAGCCGCGCAGTCGCGGCGTCGGCCTCTTCCTGCGTGGAGAACTGCCGACCGGCAAGGCCCAGATCGGGGTGCTGCTCGGCCTGGGCGTGGCGATCCTTGGCCGACGAGATCGCGGCCTTCTTCTCGGCCGCGACATCGTCGTACTTCTGCGCCAGATCCCGGTTGGCCGTCAGATACCCGTCCCAGCTGCCCAGCTGGGCCGCTGCCTTCTCCAAGGACCGAGCGGCGTTCTTGATGTACGTCGGCAGCTCGCCGTCGATGGCGTCCCTGAACGCCGTCGCGGCCTCGCCTTCCCAGTAGCTGCTTTCGCCGATCAGCTTGTCAAGCTGAGTGTGGCAAGTGCGCAGTGCTGTGGCAGCGGAACTGACCTTCTGCTTGAGGGCAATGACTTCGCCGGGTATCCCGGGCACTGGGTTCCAGCCAAGATTGGGGTAGGGGTTGGCTGCCATTACTTCGCACCTCCGCCACCGCCGGAGGTGGACTGCTTCGCCATGTCCGCAAATGCCTTCTCCAGGGCTTCCTCGACCTCTTCGTAGCCCTTTTTGTTGGACTTCACGCCCTCGCTGACACCCTCGATCATCTTCTGTGTCTGCTCGGATCCGTACTTCCAACGCTCCTGGAAGCCGTCACACGCCTCGTCGAGACGCTTGGTCCCGATCTGGTCAGCACGGACGTGTGCGAGAGCGGCTCGCGCCTCGTTCAGATCGCTGACACACCCCTCAAGGGTTCTGAGGAATTGCGCCAACTGATCTGTATCCGTCTTGAAGTGCTCCCCCATGAAGAATTGCTCCTTGACCGATGTATCGAGACGAGGACGAGCTCGTGGTATGTACGCGGACGCTGTATCAAAAACGTGCGAAGGCCTTACTGACCTTGGTACGGGGACTGCTGGCTGTAGGGGTTGGGGTGCTGCGAGGACTGTCCGGGAGGCGTCGGATATCCCTGATTGGGGACGGCGTTGGGGTGGGACTGATATCCCGTCGGGGGCTGGGGCGGGTAGCCCGTTCCGGGGGGAGGAGTACCGCCGCCGTTACCGGGGCCGCCGTTGCCGCCGTTTCGGCGGGTGCGGATGACCGCGAACACGATCGCGCCGACGACCACAACGGCTCCGATGCCGCCGAGGACGAGGAGGCTGCCGGAAGACTTCTTCTTCTTTTTCTTGGCCTGCGTCGAGTCGTCCGCTTCTTCAGCGGCACCGCCGGATGCCGGAGTGGCGGACGAAAGTTGACCGAGAGGGTTCGTCTTCGGACCCGCGGGGATGTCCATCGTCAGCGCCGAGTAGGGGCGGACGATGCCGTAGCCGTACTCCTCATCGGGCGCCTTCAAACCTTTGTGATGGGCGAAAGTGGCCGACTTGATCAGGCGGTTGATCACCTGGCCCGCGGTGAGGTCAGGGAACTTGGAGCGCACCAAGGCTGCAGCGGCAGAGACATAGGCCGTTGAATCCGATGTTCCATTTGACACGTTATACTTGCCCGACTTGGTCGGATTCGCGGTGAGAACTTCAACCCCAGGGGCCATGAGGACAAGGCCTTTCCCCGTGTTTGACTTCTCCCAACGGTTTCCCTTCTTATCAATGGCGCCAACCGCAACGACGCCCGGAAGCGCAGCCGGTTCAGAGACAGCGATGGACGCATCGTTACCCGTGCCCGCGACGACGACAACATCGCGGGCTTGCGCATATGCGATTGCCGCTCGACCATCGCTCAATGTCTTGCTGTCACTGGCGAAAGAGAGATTGATGACCTTCGCTCCCTGATCAACCGCATATCGAACCGCAGCGCCCCAGGTCTCATCGCTGTTGCGATCCTTCTCTGTTTGGAGGGTACGCAACGGCAGGATTTTCGACTTTGGTGCGAGACCGACCATGCCGGACGCGTTTCCCGGGCCATGGCCATGACCAGCGATCAGGCTAGCCATAGCCGTTCCGTGCCCCATTTCGTCCTGCCGCGCGTCACCACCGCCGGTGAAGTCCTTCCCTTCGAGGACCTGGCCGGTCAGGTCAGGGTGAGTGGCGTCGACTCCAGAGTCGACAACCGCGACAGTCACACCCTGACCTTGTGATTCGGCCCAAACGTCTTTTGCCGCGAAGGCGTTCAAGGCCCACTGTTGATCTCTGATGTAATCCGCCGATGCGGTTGGTGCAGAAGTGAGGAGCAATGCTCCTGTCAGTACCACGACTCCCGCCGTGGACCAGACTCGACCGAAATTCACTGCTTGCTCCTCACTCAATCACGACTGGTTCGCCAGTCGGCACACGGAGGGGGGGGGGGGGGCCGCGCGGCGGGGGGTGGGCGCCCGCCGCGACACTAGACGGGGGGGGGCGCGCTGGGGGGGGAGTGGGAGGTGTCGCAAACAGGGTGAGAGAAAACTCAACCTCGAACT
>NZ_JBHXFA010000124.1:0-3526 GCF_042724175.1 Streptomyces sp. NPDC127084 | reverse complement strand
AGAGTCTACCCCCCCACCCCCCGGGGTCCACCCCCCCCCGACTTTTTGTTTGTTGTGCACCAATAAACCCCCGGGGTGTGGGTCGCGGGGCCCCTGGGGGGGGCCCGCCTGGGCTGCGCCGGCGCCCTCGCCCATATGCCTACTCGATGGTCCGCGGTACGTTCCGGTTGCGGTCTTCTTCCGAGATCCAGGTCTCTTCGTCCTCAACCAGGTAGTCGGGACGCTCGCCTCGGCTGTTCTCGTCGCCAGGGCGTCGGCCGTTGCGGCCACCCATGGCACCTCCCATGCCACCAGCCATGGCTCCGCGTTGGGTGCCACCACGGCTGCCGTGCAAGCCTGCACCACCACCGGCGCCCTTGCCTGTGACCCCCTTGGCGGCGCCGACAACACCCCCTCGGGCCTTCGCCAGGGCTCCACGGCCGCCAGCGGCGGCACCGCCGCGCCCGGCCCCACCAGCGCCAGCGCCTCCGCCCATACCTCCGATGCCGGCTCGACCTCCGGCGCCACGACCGGCCGTGCCGCCGCCCGTCAAGCCTCCGCGGCCGCCGGTTCCAATGCCGCCCCGTCCGGCTGTGCCGCCACGGCCAAGTCCGGGTCCTCCGCCAGTCGCAAAGACGCCCGGACCTTGAGTGCCGCCGGTGCCAGGGCCGCTGCCACCGCCGCCACCAATGTTGGGGTTGGTGACGGGACCGCGCCCCGTCAGACCGGGGTTGATGCTGTCCACGTTCGTCTTGGCCGTCGGCGGTAGCGTCGTGCCTCCCGTGATGCCCGGGGTGCCGGACACCCTGGGAGCCGGCTTGACGCCAGTGGTCGGACCTGCGCTCCACGGCTTGGGAGCCGCACCGGATGCCCCTGGCCGTGAAGCCCCTCCCGTACCACCCGTGACAGGCGGCGGGTACTCCACGTCACGGTTGGGCTCCTTGATGTGGCCCTTCTCTTCAATCACACGGTTTCTCTTCAGGTTTCCCGTGACCCGGATGTATTGGGCGGCGAGGTTCTCCATGACCGCGACGCCTTGGAGATGAGCCTCCCTGCTCGCCCCGATCTTGCCCTCGTTGATTTTCGCCACTTCGTCGGCGGTCAACTTGCGGTCCTTGAGATCGCCGGCGACTGCCTCGCCCTCGTCCCAGTCCCAGTCACTGAGCGCGTCACCGAGCTTGGCCCAGTTGCTCGGCTCGTGAATGTCGTTCAGCTCATCGCTGAATTTTCGTAGCTGGAAAGCGGCGTCGGCCATCTGGGAGCTGTTGATGTCCGCATGCCAGGCGGCATATCTGATGCTCTGTGATATCTCTTGAGCCTTCTTCTCAAAGCTCCGGGCCGCGTCCCCTTCCCAATGCTCCAGGACATTCTTGACAGCCTTGTCCAGCGTACCGGCGACGCCGCCTCCTTCGCCGCCAGAAAGGATCTCTTCGACCGAGGCCCAGTGGCGCCCGACCACCTCGATCGTGTCGGGATCGATGAGATTGAGCATCGCCTTGAGCTCTTTGAGCGGATAGTCGATGAACTGGGTTTTTACCTGAGGTCGATCTGGGTCTGCGACGCAGGGGGCGTACTCGATGTCGGGCTCGGGCAGATCCTTGTCACCGGCCATTTTGAACTCCTCCTTCTACCGGGTGATTCTCGATCGGACTACTTGGCGAACGAGCCGTTCGAACTCCCGGTCCCGCCTCCCATTTGGGCCTTGGTCGCGTATTCCTGCTCGGTGTACTTGTCCTTCACCTTGGAGGTGCTCGTACCGAACTGGTCGATCAGGCCGTGAAGTCCCTTGATCGCGCTCTCAAGCCGCGTCTTCGCGTCTATGTGAGCCTTTTGCAGATCTCCTGCTTCCATGAACAAGCAGGTGTTCCCGAAAGCGTCCATCGGGATCTCGGTGTTGTACTTCGAGGTCTGCCCGGCCTTGTCCATGTCGTCGAGCAGTGTCCAGAGCTTCCGGATGACCTCATCCAGCGCGCTCAGATCGACCCGCATTCCGTTACTCATACCCCGTTGTCCTCTCGCCTGTCTTTCACGTCACCGGTATCCGTCCGGTGCCCGGGTCGTCACCCGGGCCCGGCTACCCGGACCGTCCGGCTCGGCTTGTCCTCTTGTTGCGCCAGTCCCTCACGGCGACCCCGCTGCCCGCGACCAGGAGAGCGAGCGCGATCCCCAGCCCCAACACGTAGACGGCCACCCGGCGTTCCCGCTCCGCCTCGCTCTCGCCCATCGTGACCGCGATGGGTACGACTCCGCCAGAGCCTGCCTGCACGGGCGGGTCCGGGGTCGGAGTGGAGGCCGGTACGGAGTCGTCCGTCAGGGCGGCTACCGGGTCGACCACGCCCCAGCCGATGTAGCGGTTCGGTTCACGTCCGGGGCGCTGGGCTGTCTGCTGGATACGGGTCGCGATCTGCGACGCCGTCCACTTCGAGTGTTCTTCCTTCAGCAGCGCCGCGACGCCGGCGACGTACGGAGCCGCGAAGCTCGTGCCGTCGGCTGTGCACTGGCCGCCCTGGGGAACCGTGGACACCATGCCCACGCCTGGCGCCGCGATATCGACGAAATCGCCCGCCTGAGAGAAGAAGGCTCGTTCGTCGTTGCGGTCGGAGGCCGCCACCGCCAGCACACCGGGATAGGAGGCGGGATACGTGTTCGCTGACTTGCCGTCTACTCCGTCGTTGCCGGCCGCGGCCACGATGAGGGCGCCGGCCTTCACCGCGTCCGCCACTGCTCCGCGTAGTAGCGGGTCGTCCTGGTTGTTCGCGGTGTCCGAGGAGATGTTGATGATCCGGATGCCTTTGGCGACGGCGTCCCGGATCGCCTTGGACATCGTCCCCGCGTTGCCCTCCTTCTCCGCCCCGCCCGTGTAGCGGTAGGAGACGATCTTCGCGTCGGGCGCGATGCCCACGAAGCCGGTGCCCTTGACGGGACGCGCGGCGATGATGCCCGCGACCCGGGTGCCGTGGCCCGCGATGTCCTGGGTACCAAGGCCGCCCACATAGCTCTCGCCGCCTGCCACCGCGCCGCTCAGTTGCGGGTTGCCCTTGTCGACGCCGGTGTCGATCACGGCGACGGTGACGCCTTTGCCCGTGGCTCGTTCCCACAGCTGGTCCAGGAGGACGCGCTGCAGGGACCAGGGCGTGGACTTGATGACATCACCGCCGAACACGCACTCGGAGCTGTTCGACAGGCCGAAGTCCGGGCCGCCGGAACCAGATCCGTTCGGATCAGGGGAGTTCGAGACCGCAAGGTGGGTAGGCACGGTGGTACTGGACGGTGCCGGGGGTGGTGTCGGGGCGAGGCAGGCCCCGGTCACGGCGAGCACGCCGACGACCCGCCGCAGTACCCGGGTCCCACCGCTGCGGCTGCGCGAGCCAGCCGTACGGCCCTGCACGTTCAAGCCCCTCATGTTCCGGCCCCCAGAGCTTCCCTGTTTCCTTCGAAGCTCAGTCATGTTTGTGTCACTGGCATGGCGACGAATGTGAATGTTTTCGGGATCTTCCGCGTTCCGCGTATGGAAGGTCCTGAAGCGGAGGTCGGCCCAGCGGACGCC
>NZ_JBHXFA010000123.1:20901-23493 GCF_042724175.1 Streptomyces sp. NPDC127084 | reverse complement strand
CCTCGGCCCGTGCGGGCCTGGGGAGGCCCCACCCCCTCGGCCCTTGCGGGCCTGGGGAGGCCCCACCCCCTCGGCCCCTGCGGGCCTGGGGAGGGGGCCCATGCACCAGACGCTGCGGGCCCGCCCTTCGAGCGGACGGCGCCATTTGCCAGACACGGTCTAGGGCCGGAAGCCCGCCCTGCCTCTCGCATACTTGTCGGTAACGACATCTAGCCGCACCCGCACCACCGCCTCTACGGTCCTGGCATGGCGCCCAACCTGCCCGATGTCGTGCTGTGGTCGATCCCCGCCTTTGTACTGCTGACCGTCGTGGAGGCGGTCAGCTACCGGCTCCATCCCGACGAGGACGCCGCCGCCTACGGGGCGAAGGACGCCGCCACCAGCATCACCATGGGGCTCGGCAGCCTCTTCTTCGATCTCCTCTGGAAGATCCCCGTCGTGGCGATCTACACAGCGGTGTACGAGCTCACGCCGCTGCGCCTCCCCGTCCTGTGGTGGACGATCCCGATGATGCTGCTCGCGCAGGACTTCTTCTACTACTGGTCGCATCGCGGCCATCACGTCATCCGGATCCTGTGGGCCAGCCATGTCGTCCATCACTCCAGCCGCAGATTCAACCTCAGCACCGCGCTGCGCCAGCCCTGGACCGGCTTCACCACCTGGCCGTTCTACCTTCCGCTGGTGGCCTGCGGGGTGCATCCGGCGGCGCTGGCGTTCTGCTACTCCGTGAATCTCGTCTATCAGTTCTGGATCCACACGGAGCGGATCGGCAGGCTGCCCCGGTTCTTCGAGTACGTGTTCAACACGCCCTCGCACCACCGGGTGCACCACGCATCGCAGGGCGGCTATCTGGACCGGAACTTCGGCGGGATCCTGATCGTCTGGGACCGGCTCTTCCGCTCCTTCACCGCCGAGACCGAACGGCCCGTGTTCGGGCTCACCAAGAACATCGGGACCTACAACCCGCTGCGGGTCGCCACCCACGAGTACGTCTCCATCGCCCGCGACCTGCGCACGGCGGGCGACTGGCGGGAGCGGGCCGGGCGGGTGTTCCGAGGGCCCGGGTGGCAGCCTGCCCCCGGGCCCCGGGAACACGGTCAGGCCGTCAGCCACTCCGGGGCGTCCGAGCCCCAGGTACCCGGGGGGCGGGACCAGTCGGCCGGGCTGCCCTCGTACGCCACCGGCGAGCACGCGTAGCGCAGCTTGCCGAGCGGGCTCGCGGACTCGGCCAGCCAGGCGTCGGGTGTGTACGCGGCAGGCGCATCGACGGGCCGCCGCGGTAGTACACCGCTCAGCAGATGCGCCGTACGCGCCAGCGCCAGCCGCAGCAGCCGGGTGCCGCCTTCGGTGTCCTGCTCGGTCAGCGAGCGGAGCACGGCCGCCGCGAGCAGGTAGCCGGTGCCGTGGTCGAGGGCCTGGGCGGGCAGTGTCCCCGGCTGCTCGATGGAGCCTTCGAGTACGGCGATTCCACTCGCCACCTGTACGAGGCTGTCGAAGCCGCGCCGGTCGCCCCACGGACCTTCGTCGCCCCAGGCAGAGAGCTGGGCCACCACAAGGCCCGGGCGCATCAGGCCATGGCGCTCCAGCGCACCCGGACGGTAGCCGGTGACCAGCACATCCGCTTGGTCGAGCAGTTCGTCGAAGGTGCGGCGGTCCGCCGCGTTGTCCAGGTCCAGCGCGGCGGAGCGCTTACCGAAGCCGGTGTCGGCGTGCTGGTCGGCGAGTTCGGGGAGCCGGGGCGGGTCGATCCGCAGTACGTCCGACCCGAGCAGCGCGAGGGTCCGGGTGGCGACCGGCCCCGCGATGACCCGGGTCAGGTCGAGCACCCGCAGCCGGCCCTCTGCTCGCCGGCGCCTCGGTGCCGCGTCGTCCAGCCGATCCCGGGTCAGCAGCGGCTGCCGGGCCGCCAGTGCGCCCTGGGGATGCGCCGCCCATTCACCAGGGGTCCGCAGGGCGACCGCCAGGCCCCCGGCCTGGTACACCGCGTCCTCGACGTCCAGCGCCGACCGCTCGGCGATCGCGGACTCCACGCCGTCCTCGGTGGTGCCGAGCGCGGTGAGCAACGCGGCCCGGTGGTGCGGGTAGTTGGCGTGTGTACGCACCCAGCCGTCGGTGGCGCGCCAGAACCGGGACAGCGGGGCGAACGACACCGGGGCCCGCCCGTCCACCCGCAGGTGCCGCTCGCTGACGAACGCCGTGGCGACCGCTCCGTCATCGACCCGCACGGCGGGCACGGGGTCCCCGGAGAGGCTCGCGGAACGTTCGGCCGCCGCGAGCGAGCACACCGCCACCGTGGCGCGGGCCAGTTCCATCACGGGCAGTCGCGCGGGCAGCAGCCCGCGCGGTCCGCCGTACACGATGTGGCGGGTCAGCGCGGAATCTCCGCCGAGTGCCGCCCACAGGAGTTCGACGCCGGGTGAGGGAGTGTCAGTCATGAGTATCAGTGTGGCACTGAGTGCCATGTTCTTGGGGTGGAGGGAACGAAGCGGGGGGGGGGGGGGGGGGGGGGGGGGCGGCCCCCCCCCCCCCCCCCCCGCCCCCCCCCCGCGCCCCCCCCCCCGCCGCCCCCCCCCCCCGCGGGGTAGCAGCCCC
>NZ_JBHXFA010000123.1:0-20891 GCF_042724175.1 Streptomyces sp. NPDC127084 | reverse complement strand
GCGCGCCCAACTTCTGTTTCTCGCGGGGTTTTTTTTTGTTAATTTATGTATTTCGCTTGTATCATTTCGTCATTTTTTGGGGGTGGGCGCCACCCGCCCCCGCCCCGCCCGCGAGCTCCGCCCCGCCCCCCCACTCGCTCAGGCTCAGCCCGAGTCACCGGCACTCAGCGGCGCACCGCGTCCAGCGCGTCCGCCATACCGGCCCCGTAGAAACCGTTCTTGCTCTTGCCGCCCTCGCACACCGCGTCGATGGTCCCGTCGCCGTTGATGTCGTACGGGTCACCGCACGCCGTGTCATCGGCCTGCGCGTACAGCAGCGCCTTCACCTCGGCGGCCGAGGCGCGCGGGTGGGTCGACTTGATGAGCGCGGCGACACCCGCGACGTGCGGCGACGCCATCGACGTTCCGGCCTTGTAGCCGTAGCCGCCGTTCATCACCGTGGACAGGATCAGTCCGCTGGTCGCCGGGGCGTCCGGCTTCTGGTAGGCAGTCGAGTCGCCGCCGGGCGCGGAGATGTCGATGATGCCGTTGCCGTAGTTCGAGTACGAGGACTTCAGGCCCTTCGCACCTGTCGCGGAGACCGTGACGACGCCCGGCAGCATGGTCGGGTAGTCGAGGCACTCGCGCGGGTTGACGAGGCGCGTCACCGGCGTGGTGTCGTTGGGGCTGGTCGCGTCGGTGAGCTCGTCCGCCGCCAGGTCCATCTTGGAATTGCCGGCCGCGGCCACGTTCACCGCGCCCTTGCGCTCCGCGTACCGGGTGGCCCGGGTGACCGACTCGAGCAGGGCCTTCTGGTCCTCGTCGGTCTTGCAGGCGAACAGCCACGGGTCGGTGTAGTAGCTGTTGTTGGTGACGTCGGCACCGTGCTCGGCGGCCCAGACGAAGCCGCAGACGACCGACTCGGTGTAGAAGAAGCCGTCCGGGTTGGAGACCTTGATGCCGGACACCTTCACACCCGGCGCCACACCGGTGACACCGATGCCGTTCTTGGCCGCGGCTATGGTGCCCGCCACGTGGGTGCCGTGGTCGCTCTCACCGGCGGCCGGACGCCAGGCGCCGGGGGTGGTGTCCGGCTTTCCCGTCACGCAGTTGGCGGAGGCCCCGACATCGAAGTTGGGCGCGAGATCGGGGTGGGTGTCATCGACGCCCGTGTCGATCACGGCCACCGTGACCTTCTTGCTGCCCAGCGTCTTCTGGTGGGCCTTGTCCGCCTTGATGGCGGGCAGGTCCCACTGGAGCGGCTCGAACGGGTCCTGCTCGTCCGTGGCCTTCGCGCTCGCCTTGGCCGCCTCGGCCGCGCCGAGGGGCTGCTCCACACCGGTGGCGGTGTCGGTCTGCGGGGTGATCGGCGCGGTGCGGGTGGCGCCCGCCGACGCGACGCCCCTGACAGTTCGGATCTGCTTGGCGAAGTCCGGGTTCTGCGAGTGGACGACGATGACACCGATCTGGTCGTACGCGATCACGATCGTGCCGCCGGCCTTCTCGATCGCCCGCTTCACCGACTTCGCGTTGCCGTTGCCGCCGTGGGTGTTCACGACGTACGACAGCAGCGGCCCGTCGGTCGACACGGCGGCCGGGGCCTCGTCGAGAGGGGCGGCCGAAGCGGCGCCCGTGGGCAGGAAACCGAGCGAGGCCGTGAGCGCCAGGCCGGCGGGCAGCGCTATCGCGCGCGTGCGCCTGGATCGCAGATGAGCCATGGGTTCTCCACATCATCCGTAATGTCCGCCCAGACACCCCTGTTGCGAATGGGCGGGTACATGACGAGTGAAGTTATCCCGATCATCGGAGCACATCAACGACTTCGGTGTGAAAACCCGGAGTGAACCTGTGAATAGCGGACTGTGAGTGAACCTCAGGCCCCAGTACACCGTGTGTTGTCAGGGGAGCCGCACGAGCAGCACCCGCGCTCCCGCCGCGAGGTCCCCTCGCCCCAGGCCCACCGCACCCGAGTCACGAGGAGATTCCGTGGCCACCAACGCACCTCCGCCACCGCCCAGCGGCATCGACACCCTGCCCGCCCAGCTCACGACACAGCAGTTCACCGAGGTGCAGGAGAGCGCGGAATTCGGCGAACTGCGCCGCGCCTACCGTTCCTTCGCCTTCCCCCTGACCGTCGCGTTCATCGCCTGGTACCTGCTGTTCGTTCTGCTGTCCAGCTACGCCGGCGGCTTCATGGGCACCAAGCTCTTCGGCAACGTCAACGTGGCACTGGTCTTCGGTGTCGCCCAGTTCGTCAGCACCTTCCTGATCGCCTGGTTCTACGCCCGTTACGCGGCCGGGAAGCTCGACCCCAGAGCGGAAGCCATCAAGTCCCGTATGCAGAGGGAGACCGGCGCATGAGCGGCACCAGCACCCTGTACGGAGCCGGGACCCGGCTCGCGGCGTCGAGCGCCACCAGCGAGCACCGGACGCTGATCATCGCGCTGTTCGCGGCCTTCGTCATCGCGACGCTCTGCATCACCGTCTGGGCCGGCCGCCAGACCAAGAGCGCCGCCGACTTCTACGCGGGTGGACGCCAGTTCACCGGGTTCCAGAACGGCCTGGCCATCTCCGGGGACTACATGTCCGCCGCCTCGTTCCTGGGTATCGCCGGAGCCATCGCCCTCTTCGGGTACGACGGCTTCCTGTACTCCATCGGCTTCCTGGTCGCCTGGCTGGTCGCCCTGCTGCTGGTCGCCGAACCACTGCGCAACTCCGGCCGGTTCACGATGGGCGACGTCCTCGCCTACCGTATGCGCCAGCGCCCCGTGCGCACCGCGGCAGGCACCTCCACCATCGTCGTCTCGATCTTCTATCTGCTCGCCCAGATGGCCGGCGCCGGCGTGCTCGTCTCGCTGCTGCTGGGGATCACCAGCGACGCCGGGAAGATCGCGATCGTGGCCCTGGTGGGCGTATTGATGATCCTCTACGTCACCATCGGCGGGATGAAGGGCACCACCTGGGTGCAGATGGTCAAGGCCGTACTGCTCATCGCGGGCACCCTGCTCATCACCTTCCTCGTGCTGCTGAAGTTCGGCTTCAACATCTCCGAACTGCTCGGCAAGGCGGCCGAGGAGAGCGGCAAGGGAGCCTCGTTCCTGGAGCCGGGTCTCAAGTACGGCGCCACCGGCACCTCCAAGCTGGACTTCCTCTCGCTCGGCATCGCACTGGTCCTCGGCACCGCGGGTCTGCCCCACATCCTGATCCGCTTCTACACCGTGCCCACCGCCAAGGCGGCGCGAAAGTCCGTCATCTGGGCCATCGGCATCATCGGCGCCTTCTACCTGATGACGATCGCGCTCGGCTTCGGCGCCGCGGCCCTCGTCGGAGCCGATGAGATCAAGGCCTCCAACAAGGCGGGCAACACAGCGGCTCCCCTGCTCGCCCTCCATCTCGGCGGCACCGACTCGGCGGGCGGGGCGATCCTGCTCGCCGTGATCTCCGCGGTCGCCTTCGCCACGATCCTCGCGGTCGTCGCCGGGCTCACCCTCGCCTCATCGTCGTCGTTCGCCCACGACATCTACGCCAACGTCATCCGCAAGGGGAAGGCGACCGAGCAGGAGGAAGTACGGGCCGCGCGCTGGGCGACCGTCTTCATCGGCATCGTCTCCATCGCCCTCGGCGCCATGGCCCGCGATCTGAACGTGGCCGGCCTGGTCGCCCTGGCCTTCGCGGTCGCCGCGTCGGCGAACCTGCCGACCCTCCTCTACAGCCTCTTCTGGAAGCGGTTCACCACCCAGGGCGCCCTCTGGTCCATCTACGGCGGTCTGGTCACGTCCGTGCTGCTGGTGCTGTTCTCGCCGGTCGTCTCGGGCAAGGAGACCTCGATGTTCCCCTCGGCGGACTTCGCCTGGTTCCCGCTGGAGAACCCCGGGCTTGTCTCCATCCCGCTCGGCTTCCTGCTCGGCTGGATGGGATCGCTGCTCTCCAGGGAAGAGCCGGACAAGGGCAAGTACGCGGAGCTGGAGGTCAAGTCCCTCACAGGCGTCGACGCCCACTGAGGAGCGGATCGACATACGCCTGACCTGGGCCGCGTCGTAGAGTCCTACGAAGACCTACGGCGCGGCCCCGCCGTTCCTCGTGGAAATCGGCACCTGTGACTGCCGGAACTCTCACGTAGGCTCGGCGTTGGAGGAGTTTTCCGTACACGCTTTCCGGACATGGGGGAGGGGGCCCGCAGTGCTGATCGACACTTATGGCCGAGTGGCCACCGACCTGAGGGTTTCACTGACCGACAGGTGCAATCTGCGCTGCTCCTACTGCATGCCCGAAGAGGGCCTGCAGTGGCTCAAAAAGCCGGAGCTGCTCAGCGACGACGAGATCGTCCGGCTGATCCGCGTCGCCGTGACCGACCTCGGTATCACCGAGGTCCGCTTCACCGGCGGGGAGCCCCTGCTCAGGCCCGGACTCGTTGGGATCGTCCAGCGGTGTGCGGAGCTCGCGCCCAGGCCGAAGATGTCCCTGACCACCAATGGCATAGGTCTGCGGCGCACCGCGAGCGCACTCAAGGCGGCCGGCCTCGACCGGGTCAACGTCTCCCTGGACACCCTGCGGCCGGAGGTCTTCAAGGCCCTCACCCGCCGTGACCGCCACCACGATGTGCTGGACGGCCTGCGCGCCGCCCAGGAAGCCGGACTCACCCCGGTCAAGGTCAACACGGTCCTGATGCCCGGACTCAACGCCGACGAGGCCCCGGAACTGCTCGCCTGGGCCATCGAGCACGGCTACGAGCTGCGCTTCATCGAGCAGATGCCCCTCGACGCGCAGCACGGCTGGAAGCGCGACGGCATGATCACCGCTGGTGACATCCTGACCTCGCTGCGCACGCACTTCAGCCTTGTGGCCGAGGACGAGGGCGCCCGCGGCTCCGCCCCCGCCGAGCGCTGGATCGTGGACGGCGGGCCGCACCGGGTCGGTGTCATCGGCTCCGTGACCCGTCCCTTCTGCGCTGCCTGCGACCGGACCCGGCTCACCGCGGACGGTCAGGTCCGCACCTGCCTGTTCGCTCAGGAGGAGACCGACCTGCGCGGGGCACTGCGCTCGGGCGCCCCCGACGAGGAGATCGCACGGATCTGGAAGACCGCGATGTGGGGCAAGAAGGCCGGGTCCGGGCTGGACGACCCGTCCTTCCTCCAGCCCGCGCGCCCCATGTCGGCCATCGGAGGCTGAGAAGCGCGGCCATCGGCCGAGCTGAGCTCAGCCGTCGGAGGCCGAGCGTGAAGACCACTCGCCGAGCGTCACGACGTCCTTCAGGAAGCCCCGCACGCCGAGGAACTGGGAGAGATGCTCGCGGTGCTCCTCGCAGGCGAGCCAGGTCTTGCGGCGCTCCGGTGTGTGCAGCTTCGGGTTGTTCCAAGCCAGCACCCAGACCGCGGGCACACGGCAGCCCTTGGCGGAACAGATCGGGGTCTCGTCACTCACCCGGTCATTGTCCACGATCATCCATCGCGGTGATCGGCGCCCAGGCGCCCGGGCAGCGGTGCGAACGGCGGGCGGACGGTGCGCTGATGGCGGACACGACGGTGGACAAAGCGACGCCGAGCAGCCACGGGGGGAGCTGCCCGGCGTCGGTCTGTCGCTCCGACGGGGGATGCGGAGCGCACACGCAGTATGTCACGGGGGACCCCCTGTAGTGCACCGGAACCGCATGATTTGATTTGAGCTCTTCTTGAGGTTCCCGTTCCGTATCCGTCGCCGGCCCGCGAGTACCCGCCCGGCCCACGTCAGCCCTGCTGGGCCCGCCCTTCCGCTTGCCCTTCCGGCTGGTGCGTGCCCGGCTCGATGGCGGGCTGCGCCGGCATGGGAACGAAGGCGGACGGCAGGGACGGAGGGCGCTCCCGTCCGGCGTTGGCGATCACCACGGCGACATACGGGAGAAGAGCGCCCAGTACCAGTGCCACGATCGCCACATGCCGCTCGACGTTCCAGAGCACCGCGGCAAGGATCACGGACACCGTCCGGATCGACATCGAGATCACATAGCGCCGCTGCCGCCCGCGTACATCGTCCGTCAGCCCCTGCCGGGCACCGGTGATCCGGAAGACCTCGTTCGAATTGTGCTTCCGCATGACATTCCACCGCCCGAGCAAACGCGCCGGGCTCTCCCCGGCCCGATCCTGCCTCCACCGTACGCCGCAGCCGGTACCGCCATGAGACAGGGGCGCCTATGCCCCGCATAACAGCCCCGTCACGCGATGTGGGAACCAGTCCGACATGCGCCGTATGGCGGATGGGATGAAACTGACGGATATCCGCGGGATAGCCGCGTACTCGGATATCCCACGCCGCATTTCCGCGTCACTGCTCACGTCAAGCCGAATCGGGAGGCAGCCATGGGCTGGTTGTGGGCGATCATCGTCGGGTTCGTGCTGGGTCTCATCGCCAAGTTGATCCTGCCAGGCAAGCAGCACAGCCCCCTCTGGCTTATCACGATCTTCGGCATCATCGGCGGGGTCGCGGGCAACGCCCTCGCCAACGCCTTCGGGGTCGGCGAGACCCCGGGTATCGACTGGACCCGGCACATCCTCCAGATCGTCGCCGCCGTCGTCATCGTCGGCCTCGGCGACATGGCCTATATGAACGTACGCGCCAGAAAACAGAGGGCCTGAGAACGGCAGCGGCCCGGCGGAGATCGCCTCCACCCGGCCGCTGCGCATGTCTCAGGACTCGGTCCACCTCCGGGGCGCTGCGCGTGTGCGCCCCGGCGAGCTCAGCCCGCCGCGCCCACCTCGACCGCCGCCAGGTTCTTCTTGCCCCGGCGCAGCACCAGCCAGCGGCCGTGCAGCAGATCGCCCGTCGCCGCCACGGCGTCCTCGGCGGTCACCTTCACGTTGTTCACGTAGGCACCGCCCTCCTTGATGGTGCGGCGGGCGGCCGACTTGCTCGCCACCAGGCCGACCTCCGCGAAGAGGTCCGCCACCAGGCCCGGCTCGGACACCTGCGCGTGCGGCAGCTCCGAGAGCGCCGCGGCCAGCGTCGCCTCGTCCAGATCCGCGAGCTCGCCCTGGCCGAACAGCGCCTTCGATGCGGCGATGACCGCCGCGCACTGGTCGGCGCCGTGCACCAGCGTCGTCAGCTCCTCGGCCAGGGCCCGCTGTGCCGCCCGGGCCTGAGGGCGCTCTTCGGTCTGCCGCTCGAGCTCTTCGAGCTCCGCACGGCTCCGGAAGCTGAGGATGCGCATGTAGGTGGAGACATCGCGGTCGTCCACGTTCAGCCAGAACTGGTAGAACGCGTACGGCGTGGTCATCTCCGGGTCCAGCCAGATGGCCCCGCCCTCGGTCTTGCCGAACTTGGTGCCGTCCGCCTTCGTCATCAGCGGCGTCGCCAGCGCGTGCGCGGTGGCGTGCGGCTCCAGTCGGTGGATCAGGTCCAGGCCCGCGGTGAGATTGCCCCACTGGTCGCTGCCGCCCTGCTGCAAGGTGCAGCCATGGCGGCGGTACAGCTCCAGGAAGTCCATGCCCTGGAGCAGCTGGTAGCTGAACTCGGTGTAGCTGATGCCCTGGTCGGACTCCAGCCGGCGGGCGACCGAGTCCTTGGTGAGCATCTTGTTGACCCGGAAGTGCTTGCCGATGTCCCGGAGGAACTCGATGGCGGACATACCCGCCGTCCAGTCCAGGTTGTTGACCATGACCGCGGCGTTCTCGCCCTCGAAGGACAGGAACGGCTCGATCTGGGCGCGCACCCGCTCCACCCAGGCCCCGACGGTCTCCGGGTCGTTCAGAGTGCGCTCCGCTGTCGGCTTGGGATCACCGATCTGACCCGTCGCCCCGCCTACCAGCGCCAGCGGGCGGTGCCCCGCCAGCTGGAGCCGGCGCATGGTGAGCGCCTGCACCAGATGTCCGACGTGCAGGCTGGGCGCGGTCGGGTCGAAACCGCAATAGAACGTGACGGGACCGTCCGCGAACGCCTTGCGCAATGCGTCCTCGTCAGTGGACAGGGCGAACAGCCCGCGCCACTTCAGCTCGTCGACGATGTCCGTCACGTCTCTCGCTTCTCCTCAGCTGGTTTCGACAGGTTCCGACTGGTGCCGATGAACAGCTACGAGGTTATACGCCCTGGCTGACCGAACTCATATTGAAGTCCGGCACCCGCAGCGGGGGCATCGCGGCCCGGGTGAACCAGTCGCCCCACTCGCGGGGCAGTGTCTTCTCCGTCCGCCCCGCCTCGGTCGCCCGCCGCAGCACGTCCACCGGCGACTCGTTGAACCGGAAGTTGTTCACCGCACCGGTCACCTCGCCGTTCTCCACGAGATAGACCCCGTCCCGGGTCAGCCCGGTCAGCAGCAGAGTCGCCGGATCGACCTCGCGGATGTACCAGAGGCAGGTCAGCAGCAGTCCGCGCTCGGTGGCCGCGACCATCTCCTCCAGGGAGCGCTCCCCGCCGCCGTCCAGGATCAGATTGTCTATACCGGGGGCCACCGGAAGCCCGGTCAGGCCCGCGCTGTGCCGGGTGGTGACCAGACGGTCCAGCGCGCCGTCCCGCACCCACCGGGTCGGCTCCAGCGGAAGGCCGTTGTCGAAGACCGAGGCGGTGTCGCCCGAGGCGTGCGCGATCACGAAGGGCGCGGACTCCAGCCCCGGCTCGTTCGGATCGCTGCGCAGGGTGAGCGGCAGCTCGGTGAGGGACTCGCCGAGCCGGGTACCGCCGCCGGGCTTGGAGAACACCGTCCGGCCCTCCGCCGCGTCCCGCCCAGCCGACGACCACATCTGGTAGATGAGCAGATCGGCGACGGCGGTCGGCGGGAGCAGCGTCTCGTACCGGCCGGCGGGCAGGTCGATACGCCGCTCCGCCCAACCGAGCCGGGTGGCCAGCTCCGCGTCCAGCGCGGTCGGGTCGATGTCCTTCAGATCCCGGAAGTCCCGGGTGGAACGCCCGACCCAGGCGGACCGCGTCCGGTCCGGGGACTTGGCGTTGAGCTCAAGGGTGCCGGTGGGCTGGTCATGACGGAGCCGTACGCCCGTCGATGTGCCGAGATACGTCGAGGTCAGCTCGTGATGGGCAAAACCGTACAGCTCGCGGCCTGCCGAACGGGCCCTGGCGAACGCCTCACCGAGCGCGGGCGCGAAGTCGGCGAACACCGCCGACGAGGTCTCGGCCGGCGCCTCCGCGAAGTCCGCTGCCGCCGGGGCCCCGGCGACCAGCGGCTGGGCGTCCTCCGCGGGACCGGCCGCCCGCGCGGCCGCCTCGGCGGAGCGCACCAGCGGCTCAAGGTCCTCGGCGGTCACCGCCGAACGTGACACCACTCCCGACGCGGTGCCCTGCGCCCCGTCGACCGTGGCGATCACGGTGAGCGTGCGCCCTCGCGTCACACCGTTCGTGGTCAGGGCGTTTCCGGCCCAGCGCAGATTGGCGGACGACTGCTCGTCGGCGATCACCACGCAGCCGTCGGCGGTGGACAGTTCGAGGGCCCGCTCGACGATCTCGTGCGGCTTGCTGACGGGGCTCATCGACCGGCCTCCTGAGTGGTGTTCAAGATGTTGACGCCGCGGAACAGCGCGGACGGGCAGCCGTGCGACACCGCCGCCACCTGCCCCGGCTGGGCCTTCCCGCAGTTGAACGCACCGCCCAGCACATAGGTCTGCGGGCCGCCGACCTTCTCCATCGAGCCCCAGAAGTCCGTGGTCGTGGCCTGGTAGGCGACATCGCGCAACTGCCCGGCCAGCCGGCCGTTCTCGATGCGGTATGCCCTCTGCTGGGTGAATTGGAAGTTATAACGCTGCATGTCGATCGACCAGGAGCGGTCACCGACCACGTAGATCCCGCGCTCCACCCCGCCGATCAGGTCCTCCGTCGACAGACCGCCGGGCTCCGGCAGCAGCGACACGTTGGCCATCCGCTGTACCGGGACATGCCCGGGGGAGTCCGCGAACGCACAGCCGTTGGACCGGCCGAGTCCGGTGAGCCGGGCGATACGCCGGTCGAGCTGGTAGCCGACGAGAGTGCCGTCCTTGACCAGGTCCCAGCTCTGCGCCTCGACGCCCTCGTCGTCGTAGCCGATCGTGGCGAGACCGTGCTCGGCCGTCCTGTCCCCGGTCACGTTCATCACCTGAGAGCCGTAGGCCAGCTTGCCCAGTTGGTCGAAGGTCGCGAAGGAGGTGCCCGCGTACGCCGCCTCGTAGCCCAGTGCCCGGTCCAGTTCGGTGGCGTGGCCGATCGACTCATGGATGGTCAGCCACAGGTTGGACGGGTCCACGACCAGGTCGTACCGCCCCGCCTCGACACTCGGCGCGCGCATCTTCTCGGCGAGCTGCTCGGGGATCTCCTCCAGCTCGGAGTCCCAGTCCCAGCCCGTGCCGGTCAGATACTCCCAGCCGCGGCCCACCGGCGGTGCGGTCGTCCGCATCGAGTCGAACTCACCAGTCGACTCGTCCACGGCGACCGCCGTGAACTGCGGGTGGATCCGCACCCGCTGCTGGGTGGTGACCGTGCCCGCGGTGTCCGCGTAGAACTTGTTCTCATGGACCGTGAGCAGCGAGGCGTCCACATGTGCCACGCCCCGCGCCCTCAGCAGCCGCGCGCTCCAGTCGGTCAGCAACGCGGACTTGGCCTCGTCGGCCACGGTGAACGGATCGATCTCGTACGAGGAGACCCAGGTCCGGTCCGCGTGCACCGGTTCGTCAGCGAGCTCGACCCGCTCGTCGGACCCCGCCGCCGCGGTCACCTGCGCGGACAGCTTCGCCATCGCCACGGCCTGACCGGCGACCCGGGCCGCCGCGTCCATGGTCAGATCGACCCCGGACGCGAAACCCCACGCACCGCCGTGCACCACACGTACCGCGAAGCCGAGATCGGTCGTGTCGGACGATCCCGCGGGCTTCGCGTCCTTCAGCCGCCACGACGCGCTGCGCAGGCGCTCCAGCCGGAAGTCGGCGTGCTCCGCGCCGAGTGCCCGCGCCCGCGCGAGCGCGGCATCGGCCAGCGCCCGCAACGGGAGCGCCAGAAACGTCGGATCGATGTCATGGGGCACAGGCGGCCTCTCCTTCTCGTCTTCCTCGCGGTGCGTGCTCGATACGGGGTGCGCGCTCGACCACCAAGCGAAGTCAAGCATGCGGCGGCGACGGTTCCGAGGGGGATTCCGCCCTTGTGGCGGCCATACGCCAAGATCGGCCGCCGAGGCACCGGTTCCCGGTCGCCGGACCGCGCCGACTGTAGGGTCCCCACAGCGTACGGGGGACGCCACTGTCGCAGGACGATTCCCTCCCACGGCTGCGGGAGGGATAGGTTTTCGCAGGACAGTACGTGCGCAGATCCGCAATCAGGCCGCTAACGAAAGGGTGATCCGTTGAGCCGCTCGGTTCTCGTCACCGGAGGAAACCGGGGCATCGGCCTCGCCATCGCCCGCGCTTTCGCCGAGGCCGGCGACAAGGTCGCGATCACCTACCGCTCGGGTGAGCCGCCGGAGGAGCTGGCCAAGCTGGGCTGCCTCGCCGTGCGCTGCGACATCACCGACGCGGACCAGGTGGAGCAGGCCTACAAGGAGATCGAGGACAAGCACGGTCATGTGGAGGTGCTGGTGGCCAACGCCGGCGTCACCAAGGACCAGTTGCTGATGCGGATGTCCGAGGACGACTTCGTCTCCGTGCTCGACACCAATCTCACCGGCACCTTCCGGGTCGTCAAGCGAGCCAACCGCGGCATGCTGCGCGCCAAGAAGGGCCGTGTCGTGCTGATCTCGTCCGTCGTGGGCCTGCTCGGGTCGGCAGGCCAGGCCAACTACGCCGCCTCCAAGGCCGGACTGGTCGGGTTCGCCCGGTCCCTCGCCCGCGAACTCGGATCGCGGAACATCACCTTCAACGTCGTCACGCCCGGCTTCGTCGACACCGATATGACCAGGGCGCTCAACGACGAGCAGCGCGCGGGGATCGTCTCCCAGGTGCCGCTCGGCCGTTACGCGCAGCCGGAGGAGATCGCCGCCACGGTGAAGTTCCTCGCCTCCGACGACGCCTCGTACATCACTGGAGCCGTCATCCCCGTTGACGGCGGACTGGGAATGGGTCACTGATCACATGAGCGGAATCCTCGCCGGCAAGCGCATCCTCATCACGGGTGTGCTGATGGAGTCCTCCATCGCCTTCCACGCCGCGAAGCTGGCCCAGGAGGAGGGCGCCGAGGTCATCCTCACGGCCTTCCCGCGGCCCACCCTGACCGAGCGCATCGCCAAGAAGCTCCCCAAGCCCGCCAAGGTCATCGAGCTCGACGTCACCAACGACGAGCACCTGGCCCGGCTCGCCGACCTGGTCCGTGAGGAGCTGGGCAGTCTTGACGGCGTCGTGCACTCCATCGGCTTCGCGCCGCAGGACGCGCTCGGCGGCAACTTCCTCAACACGCCGTTCGAGTCCGTCGCGACCGCGATGCACGTGTCCGCGTTCTCTCTGAAGTCGCTGACCATGGCCTGCCTGCCCCTGATGCAGAACGGCGGCTCGGTCGTCGGCCTCACCTTCGACGCGAAGTTCGCCTGGCCGCAGTACGACTGGATGGGCCCTGCCAAGGCCGCGCTGGAGGCCACCTCCCGCTACGTCGCCCGCGACCTGGGCAAGCAGAACATCCGCTGCAACCTGATCTCGGCCGGCCCTCTCGCCTCCATGGCCGCCAAGTCCATCCCGGGCTTCGCCGACCTGGCCGCCGTGTGGGACCACCGCTCCCCGCTGGAGTGGGACCTGAAGGACCCGGAGCCGGCCGGCCGCGGCATCGTCGCCCTGCTGAGCGACTGGTTCCCGAAGACCACGGGCGAGATCATCCATGTGGACGGTGGTCTGCACGCCATCGGCGCCTGATGCCGCGACGTCCATCACGTATCGTGACGTAACGGACATGTAACGCCTGGTGTACCCCGTACGCCGCCGATGCCCCGGTCACCCGCTGTGCGCGGGGGGCCGGGGCGTCGCTCGTTCGGAGTAACGGAACGGGCGCCACCCCCGCCGGTCGGGGGACGCTGGAGGAGCAATCCCTTCTTGTGGTGCAGCAGCGGCTTGTGCCGCCGTACGGCCGAGGAGGTCTGCTTGTGCGTACGTCATGGTTTTCCGTGGCCGTGCTGGGGACGCTGACGAGTCTGCTCCTGCCCGCGTCGAGTGCCGCATCCCTGCCGCGCGGGGAAGTGCCACCGATTCCCTTCGGCGCGGACTGCGATGTGGTGGTCCAGGGCTCGCGTGCCACCGCGTACTGCCGTAACTCCTACCTCGACACCGACCGCGTGCAGTTGCACGTCGAATGCGCCCGGTGGTGGGACATCGACGCGGACAGCGATCCCGTCGACGTGAACCCCACGGCCTACGCCACCCTCACCGAACGCTGCTGGATGGAGATAGGCAACGCCTGGGTGACCCATGTGCGCGTGTCCTGATGTGTGGTTTCCGGTGGGGCCGACCCGTCCCCGTCACGGGCGCTACGGGCGCGGGCGGGCGTCTCGCAGGCACCTGACGGGAGCCGGGCGGTGTTGCGGCGCTCGCCGGGGAGGTCGGGACCGGACGGTGGAGGACCCAGCGGGGGATGCGACACTGACGGCATGCCTGTGCTCGACCCGAACCCCCCGAACGGCCAGAAAAAGCTGCTGCTCGTCTTCGGCACGATGATCGCCATCACCGTGGTGATCGGGATCATCGCCTCGATCGCCTCGCCCTGAACCAGCGGCCGGTAGGGCTGTCCCCCTGTCCCCTAGGGGGCCGGTGTCAGGGTGAAGTGGGTGGATCACCGGATGGGATACCGGAGGCGTGATCCGTAGGTTGGAGGCAGCTCGGCGATCCAGTCGAGCAGCCAGCCCCGTCCACCAGCGGCCCTCACGGAGGCGGTCATGTCGGCCCTTACGCGTACCCGGACACGTGCCCCTGCAGCGGCCGGTTCCGAGATACGGCTGCCCTGGTGGGCGCTTGTGCTGCCGGTGGTCGCCTTCGCCGCGCTGCTTGTGCTGATGACGGCCTCCGGTGAAGCGCATGCCGCGGGTGGTGACGTGTCGGCCGGTTTCCTGCTGGAGCGCATACAGTCGCTGACGGGCTGATGAACGGCCCGGCGGTGGCTCTGCGGCCTCCCCGGCGGCCGTCGTCAACACCCTGCGCCCCATGGCTGGATTCATGCGAAGCTGGGGACCATGAGTGCCGCTGAACTTTCCGGAGACGCACCCCCCGCGACCCGGAGGATCGTCCTGCTCCGCCACGCGAAGGCCGACTGGCCCGAGGTCTCCGACCATGAGAGGCCACTTGCCGAGCGGGGCCGTATGGACGCCCCGATCGCCGGACGCAGGCTCGCGGAGACCGGCATCTCCTTCGGTCTGGCCCTCTGCTCGACCGCGACGAGAACCCGTGAGACCTGGAAGCTGGCGGTCCACGAGCTGCCGCACCGCCCCCGTACCGTCTACGAGGAGCGCATGTACGAGGCGTCCCTCGGCGACCTCATCGCGTTGCTCAACGAGATCCCGGACGACATCGACGATCTGCTGCTGATCGGTCACAACCCGGGTATGCACGCCCTCGCGGACGCTCTCAGCGGCACGGTCGAGGGTGACGCCCTCGCCAGGATGAACCGGGGCGGCTTCCACACCGCCGCGTTCGCCGTCATCGGCTTCTCCGGCTCCTGGAAATCCGTCGAGCACGGCGTGGGCAGGCTCCTCGACTACTGGGCGCCGCACGAGTAGCGCGGAGCGCGATCCGGCCGCGACGTGCGGTACGCATTCGGATGGTCGGGAACACCTCGCAACCCCGCGCCCCGGGGTGCCGGTCGACCCCGGCCACCCAGCCCGGCACGGGGTCCCCCGGACGAAGCCCGGGGGAGTTTGATGCCGGACACTCCGGCCCACCGCATGGGGTGGGGTACACCGGACACGCCCGCGCCCCGTGCGACTGTGCGGCACGGGCTCGGGCGACCCCGAGAACCCGGTCAGTCCTCGTGTACGTCCGCGGCTTCGACCTCTTCACGGGTGATCCCGAGCAGATACAGCACCGCGTCCAGGAAGGGCACGTTCACCGCCGTGTCAGCCGCCTCGCGTACCACCGGCTTCGCGTTGAAGGCGACACCGAGACCCGCCGCGTTGAGCATGTCGAGATCGTTCGCACCGTCGCCGATCGCCACCGTCTGCGACAGCGGCACACCCGCCTGCGAGGCGAACCGCCGCAGCAGCCGTGCCTTTCCCGCCCGGTCCACGATCTCCCCGGTAACCCGCCCGGTCAGCTTGCCGTCCACGATCTCCAGCGTGTTGGCAGAGGCGAAATCAAGTCCGAGCCGCTCCTTCAGGTCATCCGTGACCTGGGTGAACCCGCCCGACACGACGCCGACTTGGTAGCCGAGGCGCTTCAGCGTACGGATGAGCGTCCGGGCACCCGGGGTCAGCCGCACCTCCGCGCGCACCTTGTCCACCACCGAGGCGTCCAGCCCGGCCAGCAGTGCCACCCGCGCGTGCAGGGACTGCTCGAAGTCCAACTCACCGCGCATCGCCGCGGCGGTCACCTCCGCGACCCGGTCCTCACACCCGGCGTGCGCCGCGAACAGCTCGATGACCTCGTCCTGGATCATGGTGGAGTCCACGTCCATCACCACCAGACGCTGCGCCCTGCGGTGCAGCCCCGCGGACACCACCGCCACATCCACACCGATCTCCGCCGCCTCCGTGGCCAGCGCGGTGCGCAGCGGCTCGGTCTCACAGCCGGACACCGCGAACTCCACCGCGGTGACGGGATACTTCGCCAGCCGGAAGATACGGTCGATATTGCCCCCGCAGCCGGTGATCCTGGAGGCTATGGCCGCCGCCGACTCCGCCGTCAGCGGATGCCCGAGCACGGTGACATGGGAGCGGCCGCTGCCCCGAGGCCGGTTGTCACCGGTACCCGAGATGATCTCCGCCTGGAGCCTCAGCGACTCCGCCCAGGTGTGCACGGTGGAGCGCAGCTCGCCTTCGACCCCTGTGGACGGCGCCGTGACAAGGACGCACAGCGTGATACGGCCACGCGTGACGATCTGCTCGATGTCGATCACATCGAGCGCGTAGGCGGCGAGAGTGTCGAAGAGTCCGGCCGTGATCCCGGGACGGTCCTTCCCGAAGATCTTGACCAGAAGGGTGGGGACGTCGGACGTCTGAGGGGGCTGCGATGCGCTCATGGTGCTTCCCACGTTATCGGGCACTCCGTGCCACGCGCCGCCCCGTCCCGCGGAGCGGACTGCCGTCGGCCCGCCGGACAGCGCGGCAGGTGCCGTAAGGGTCGCTTCCGGGTTTCGGCAGGTGGTCCCCGAGGTGACGGGCAGGACAGCTGCCCTGTGCCGGGACCGGTGACGTGGTCGACGTGATCAGCGACGTGTCGGCGGCGCCCCTGGAGGTGGCGGCCCGTCGGGAGGCCCGTCCCATGGCCGGTCCCGTAGGCCATCCGGGGGAGTCCGCCTGGGTCCGGGCGGGCCGGGCGGCCTCGGCGGCGGGGGCGGAGGCAGTACGGGGCCGGCCACCGTCTCAGCCCCGTGCAACCCCCGTCCCGGGGCCCCGCGCCGCCTGTGCACCGGCGGCTCCCGCCTGCCGCGCTCGGGTGGCTCCCGCCCGTCCGGCAGCCTCAGATAAGGGTTCGTATCCGCGTTCGGCGGGCGATACGGCGCCGACGGACGATACGGCCCCGCGAGCGGTCCCAGCGGCGTGCCTCCCGCGACGGCGAGCGGTGCCGCTCGCGCACCGGCCACCCCCGACGCGCACGCCGCCAGCGCCCCCAGACCGCCCGGCACCGCGCCCCACACCGCACCCAGAAGCACGCCCATGCCAGGGTCGCCGCGCAGCTCAAGGTGCCCTCCGAACGCGTCGAAACCGAGCACCGACAACGAGGCGTCCGCCGACACCCGCGTCAGCAGCACCACCGCCGGAAGCGCCACGGCCCACGCCAGCCCCAACGCGAGCGCACACCTCCCCGCGAACGCCACCGCCCCCATCCCGGCGGGCCGAGGCGTACGCACCGCCGCGAGTATCCCGCCGCACAGCATCAACGCGGCACCGGCAACCGCGAGCAGCCACACCCGGCCGTCGTACTCCGCGAGCCGCCCCACCGCGACCGGTTCGTCAGCCGCCACCCGCAACAGCTCGTCCATCGGACTCGGCAACGCCTTCGCCAGTTCACCGCCGGCCTTGCCGTGCCAGGGCACCAGCAGGCCCAGCGCCATGCCCGTCCACGCGCCGTTCGGCGCGCCGAGCAGTGCCGCGCCGACGAGCCGTCCCGGCCGGTCGTCGGTGAACCCCGCGTACGCCGCCGCTGCCAGCCCCGCCGCCACCGCGGTCAGCAGCAGGGTCACCACCGCCGACACAGCAGGCCGTACCAGCCGGTGCACCATGTTCCAACCCGGCGGCAGCGGCGTACGGCGCGAGGCGAGCAGAGCGATCAGCAGCACCCCGAGCACCCAGAACAGCGCACCGGCCAGGGAGTCGGCGGTGTTCACGGTGAACCCGACCGAGGCCTTCGCGTCCACCAAGTCCCCGAGCCGATCCGGCAGCAGCCCCCCGATCCCCCCGGAGCCGCCGTCCCCGAGCTCGCCGAGGTCTCCCAGCCCCGGTACCTCCAGCCCGGACCCGTCGTCCGGACCGGCTCCCGGCGCCCCATCGAGCCCCAGAGCCTCACCGTCGAAGGTGATCACGTCGTGCCCCACCCAGGCCAGCGCACCGACCATCCCGAGGAACAACCCCGCCGGTACGCCCGCCCGCGCCGCCAGTTCCGCGCCGGAGAGCCGGCCGCGGGCCCCGCGCAGCGACCTCAGGAAGAAGTGCCCCAGCAGCAGCGCCCCGACCAGCGCCACCCCCAGCGGGATGACATGGACGGCCGTCGACGCCTGGGCACCCTCCAGACCGAAGGCCGACACATCGCCGTACGGTGTGACAGACCCCCCGACCGCGAGCACCGTCACCGCCGCCGTCATGGGACCCAGTGAGCCGCTCGCGTCAGCGCCCAGCAGATGCAGCCCGAGTGCCGCCGTGCCCGCCATCCCGGCCAGCGACCAGCTCACCGCCGCGACCGAGGCCAGGGCCACATCGCCCCAGGGCACCGGCTGTTCGCGGTCCCCGCCGCCGTTCGACGCCATCAGGACCCCCCGATCCACGCGGACTTGTCCCTTTCGTGCACGATCCGTGTGCACTCATGGGCTCTTACCACTTTCCGTGTGTGTTTCTCCGTCGTCAACGGCGCGTTCGGGCACTCGGAGGCACACCGCCACAAGGCCCGGCTTTTGGTTACGGCGGCGAGCCTGAAATAGTTCCTCACGATGTTCGCCATCCCTAGACTCCCTGCGACGGGGGTAGCTCGGGGGACAACTAGTGGGGCATGGAGTGCCGGAACTCGTACTGGAATTGAACGGAAGGACCTGGAGCCTCGATCCGTCCAGGTCGTACACCATCGGACGTGATCCGCAGGGCGACGTGGTGGTCGACGACGCCAGAGTGTCGTGGCGCCACGCCACGATCAGCTGGGACGGCCGGACTTGGGTCATCCAGGACCACGGAAGCACCAACGGCACCTATGCGCAGGGTCGGCGGGTCCACCAGGTGGAGATCAGCCCAGGCTCCGCGGTCCATCTCGGAAACGCCAACGACGGCCCGCGGCTGAATCTGAACGGCGCGGCGAACAGCGACTACGAAGCCCAGGGCGCCGCCGCACAGCAGCCGCACCAGGCACATCAGTCCCCGTACGCCGCCCAGCAGTCCGCCGGCCCGCAGGCCCCAGCCCAGCCGCAGTGGCAGCAGGCGCCCCAGGCGACGCCGCAGCAGCACTGGCAGAAGGACCAGGACCCGCAGCGGGCCCAGGTGCCGCATCAGCAGTCCCAGCAGCCCCCGTACCAGCAGGGCGCCGGGTCCTACGGACAGCACTCCGCGGGGCAGGCCCCTCCGGTGTACGGGGACCGCAGCCCCACCACGTTCCACCAGTTCTCGCTCGGCCGCGTCATGCGCATCGGCCGCGCCCTGGAGAACGAGCTGGTGGTCTCGGACCTCCAGGTGTCCCGCCACCACGCCGAGTTCCACGCCACCCCGGACGGCCGCTACGAGATCCGCGACCTCGGCTCGCACAACGGCACGTACGTCAACGGTCAGCCGTTGGCGAAGTCCGGCTCCGCGCTCATCGGTCCGAACGACATCGTCGGCGTCGGCCACTCCGCCTTCCGGCTCGTCGGCGACCGGCTCGAGGAGTTCGTCGACACCGGTGAGGTCTCCTTCTCCGCCCGCCACCTCACGGTCACCGTCGACGGCGGCAAGCAGATCCTCAAGGACGTCTCCTTCGGCGTCCCCGAGAAGTCCCTGATCGCGGTCATCGGTCCGTCCGGCTCCGGAAAGTCCACCCTGCTCAAGGCGCTCACCGGCTACCGGCCCGCCGACCAGGGCGATGTCCTGTACGACAACCGGAACCTTTACAAGCAGTTCGCCGAGCTCCGCCAGCGCATCGGTCTGGTCCCGCAGGACGACATCCTCCACAAGGAGCTGACCGTCCGCAGCGCCCTCAAGTACGCCGCCAAGCTGCGCTTCCCCGCGGACACCAGTGCCGCCGAGCGCGAGGCCCGCATCGACGAGGTGCTGCGCGAGCTCAAGCTCGACATCCACAAGGCCAAGAAGGTCACCTCCCTCTCCGGTGGCCAGCGCAAGCGTGTGTCCGTGGCCCTGGAGCTGCTGACGAAGCCGTCGCTCATATTCCTGGACGAGCCGACCTCCGGCCTCGACCCGGGTATGGACCGCGATGTGATGCAGCTCCTGCGCGGCCTGGCCGACGACGGCCGCACGGTCCTGGTCGTCACCCACTCCGTGGCGGAGCTGGCGCTGTGCGACAAGCTGCTGGTGATGGCGCCCGGCGGTTCCGTCGCCTACTTCGGCCCGCCGGAGGAGGCGCTGAACTTCTTCGGCTACGACACCTGGGCCGATGTCTTCTCCGCCTTCGAGAACTACCGCGACTACGACTGGGCGGGCCGCTGGAAGGGCTCGCAGCACTACCAGATGTACGCCGCGGACATCGACGCCGTCGCCGCGCAGTCGGTGAGCATGCCGCCGGCGCAGGCGATCAGACCCCCGAAGCCGCAGGGCTGGTTCTCCCAGCTCGGCACGCTGATCCGGCGCTATGTCTCCGTGATCGCCTCCGACCGGGGCTTCCTCGCCCTGATGGTGGCCCTGCCCGCTGTCCTCGGTGCGGTGAGCCTGCTCATCGACGCGGACAAGGGGCTGCTGCCCAACGCGGCGAACGCGCAGGGCAGGATCGTCCCGAACGGTACGGCCACGACCGTGCTGCTGATACTCGCGGTAGGCGCCTGCTTCGCCGGCGCCGCCAACTCGGTCCGCGAGCTGATCAAGGAGCGGGTGATCTACGAGCGGGAGCGCGCGACCGGTCTGTCACGCTCCGCGTATCTGATGTCCAAGGTGATCGTGCTCGGCATGATCACGATGTTCCAGGGCGCGCTGGTCGGTGTGATCGGCTTCTCCAGCCGGACCATCCCCGACGAGGGCCTGATCCTCGGCTCGACCCTCCTGGAGCTCTCGCTGCCGATCATGGCGCTCGGCTTCACCTCGATGATGTTCGGCCTGATCATCTCGGCGCTGGTGAAGACCGCCGAGAAGACCATGCCGCTGCTGGTGATGTTCGCGATCGTCCAGGTCGTGTTCACGGGCTGCCTGTTCATCCTGAACGGCACGGTCGGTGTGAACGAGTTCTCGTATCTGATGCCGTCCCGCTGGGCGGTCGCCGCGGCCGGCGCCACGCTGGACTTCAACAGGATCAGCCCCAACCAGGACGACCCCGGTAACACCGACCCCCTGTGGGACCACGAAGTCGGAGCCTGGACCATGGACATGGCAGCGCTGCTGGCACTCGGCGCACTGTGCGGCTTCCTTGTGGCCCGCTTCCTGCGGCGCCACGAGCCGGAGGTCATGCGCAAGTAGAGGCGTCGTCCGTTTGCTCACGCGTACGCCGGGAGGGCGGCACCCGCAGTGGGGGTGC